>JAFBAD010000090.1 GCA_019247975.1 Acidimicrobiia bacterium | reverse complement strand
CTCGATCAGGTCGGGCCGGTCGGCGAGGGTCCGGGCGAGGGCCTGGGCCCGCCGCCAGCGGGCCACCCTGGCGTGGTCGCCGGAGCGGAGCACCTCGGGCACCGCCCAGCCCCGGAAGTCCGCCGGCCGGGTGTACTGCGGGTGCTCGAGCAGGCCGTCGGCGAAGGACTCCTCGGTGGCCGATTCCTCGTTGCCCATCACGCCGGGGACCAGCCGCCCGACCGCCTCGAGCACGACCATCGCGGCGACCTCGCCGCCGGCGAGGACGTAGTCGCCGACCGAGATCTCGCCGTCGGTGAGGTGGGTCCGGACCCGCTCGTCGACCCCCTCGTAGCGCCCGCACAGGAGCGAGAACCCGGGCCCGGCCGCGAGCTCGGCTGCCAGGGCCTGGTCCAGGCGCCGGCCACCCGGCCCGAGCAGGAACAGGGGTCGCGGGGGGTCAGCGGCCTCCACCGCGGCGAACAGCGGCTCGGGCATCAGCACCATCCCCGCGCCGCCGCCGAAGGGCGCGTCGTCGACCGAGCGGTGGGGGTCGGTGGTGGCGGCGCGGAGGTCGTGGACCCGGACGTCCAGGCGGCCGGCCGAACGGGCCTTGCCGAGGAGGCTCTGGCCGGCGAAGTCATCCACCATCGCCGGGAAGATCGTAAAGATGTCGATGCGGAGGTCCGCCACCCCGCTCAGCGTTGCACGGCGGTACCGTGACTTCATCAGGAGGTCGTCACCGTGGATCTAGGGCCGCCAGAGCTGATCATCGTCCTCGTCATCGTCTTGGTGCTGTTCGGGGGGCGGAAGCTGCCCGATCTGGCCCGCTCCCTGGGCCAGGCCAAGCGTGAGTTCAACGAGGGCAGCAAGAAGGACGACGAGGCGAAGTCGAAGGACGCGCCGACGAAGGCCACGGCATCCGACGAGCCGATCGTCGAGGTGCCGGCGCCTCAGGTCGAAGCCGACTCCTCACCGAGCAACCCCTCGGGCGGGTCCACCACGACCTGACCGGGGCGGTGGTCGACCACGAAGACCACCGGCACCAGGGTCCCGTCGTCGAGCTCGAGCAGGTCGCTTGCGGGCGCGTCGAGGACCGACGCGACCTCCCCCCACGTCCGGCCGTCGGGGGTGACCACCTCGGCGCCGATGAGCTCGTGCACCCAGAGCGCGTCAGGGTCGTCGACCGGTTCGGCCGACAGGGTCGCGCCGTGCAGCGCGTCGGCCGCCTCGCGCGACGCCACGCCCGCGAAGTCGACGATCCAGCGGTGCTTGAACGGCTTGGAGGCGACCACCTCGAGCGGGCCGTCTGGGCCGTGCAGCACCGAGCCGGGGGCCAGTCGCTCGACGCGGTCGGTCACGAGCGTGACCACGACCTCACCGCGGATGCCGTGGGCCCGGTCGATCCGCCCGACCTCGAGGAGGCGGGGGGTGTCCAGCGGGGCTGATTCCTGTGGCGGCGCTAGTCGACGAACTCGACGTCGACCGAGACGCCGTCGCGCACGGCGGCCGCCCGGACGACGGTGCGGATCGACTGCGCGACCCGGCCCCGCTTGCCGATGACCCGGCCCATGTCGCCGGGGCCGACGTGCACGTTGAGCGACAGGCCGCGGCGGCCCTCCTCGACCTCGATCTGCACGGCGTCAGGATCCTCGACGACCGCCTTGGCGAGGTACTCGAGGACCGCTTGCGCGTTCGCGGCCGGGATGGTGTTCGGGTCGGTGTCGGTCACGCGTTCGCGGCCTGTTCGGCGGAGGCAGGTGCCTCGGCCGGCGGCTCGGTGCCGTTCTCGAAGTGCTCCCACGCCCCGGAGAGCTTGAGCAGCGTCTCGACCCGCTCGGTCGGCTTGGCGCCCTTGCGCAGCCAGTCGACCGCTCGCCCGTTGTCGATGCGGAGGCCCGACGGCTCGAGCCGTGGCTCGTAGGTGCCGATGATCTCGATGAACCGGCCGTTGCGGGGCGACCGGGAGTCGGCGGCCACCACCCGGTAGGTCGGCTGCTTCTTCTTGCCCATCCGCATCAAGCGGAGCTTCACGGCCACGGTTCTCTGGCTTCCTTCAGCGTTCGGAGTGGGGGTCGCCGGCCTCGGGCCGGCCTGCAATGGTGGTCTTCGGCGGCGCTCAGTTCAAGCCTGGCAGCTTGAACTCGGCCTTGGGCAGCTGCGGCTGGGCCGCCTTGGGGCCGCCCTTCGGGGTGACCCGGCCGCCCTTCTTGCCCTTCTTGCCCTTGCGCTTCGGCGTCACCCCGAAGCTCTTCATCATCTTCTGCATCTCCTTGAACTGCTGCAGGAGCGCATTGACGTCGGAGGTCGTCGTGCCGCTGCCGTTGGCGATGCGCAGCCGGCGCGAGCCGTTGATGAGGTCCGGCTTGCGCCGCTCCTCGATCGTCATCGACTTGATCATCGCCTCGACCCGGCCGAGCTCCTTGTCGTCGATCTCGGTGTTGCGGAGCTCCTTCGGGACACCCGGGATCATCCCGATCAGGTTGGTCAGCGGGCCCATCTTCTTGACCTGCTGCATCTGCTCGAGGAAGTCCTCGAAGGTGAACTGGCCCTCGAGCAGCTTGGCTGCGGCGGCCTCGGCCTCCTGCTCGTCGAAGGCCTCCTTGGCCCTGTCGATGAGCGTGAGGACGTCGCCCATCCCGAGGATGCGCCCGGCGAGGCGCTCGGGGTGGAACAGGTCGAAGTCGGCCAGCTTCTCGCCGGTGGACGCGAACGCGATCGGCTTGCCGACGACCTCCTTCACCGACAGCGCGGCGCCACCGCGCGCGTCGCCGTCGAGCTTGGTGAGGATGACGCCGTCGAGGGCGAGCGTCTCGTGGAAGTTCTCGGCCGTCGTGACCGCGTCCTGACCGGTCATCGCGTCGACGACGAGGAACGTGTAGTGCGGTTGCGTCGCGTCGGCGATGTGACGGACCTGGTCCATCATCTCGGCGTCGATCGACAGCCGGCCGGCGGTGTCGACGATGACGACGTCACGACCGCGCCGGCGGGCCTCTTCGATGCTGTTGCGGGCGACCTCGACCGGGTCGCCGCCCTCGCCGCCGATCGCCTCGTCGTCGCGGCTCACCACCGGCACGTCGACCTGGCGGCCGAGGGTCCGCAGCTGCTCGATGGCGGCGGGACGCTGGAGGTCGGCCCCGACGAGCAGCGGGTTGCGCCCCTGCTGCTTGAACCAGCGGGCCAGCTTCGCCGAGGTGGTCGTCTTGCCGGAGCCCTGCAAGCCCGCCATGAGCACGACGGTGGGCGGCCGCGGTGCGAACGTCAGGCTCATCGTCTCGCCGCCCAGGGTGTTGATGAGCTCCTGGTGGACGATGTCGATGACCTGCTGCGCCGGGTTCAGGGCCGAGTGCAGCTCCGCGCCGATGCAGCGCTCACGGATGCGCGCCACGAGGTCCCGGACGACCTTGAAGTTGACGTCGGCCTCGAGCAGGGCGAGGCGGATCTCACGGAGGACCTCGTCGACCTCGGCCTCGCCGAGCCTCCCCCGGCCCCGCAGGCGACTGAAGATCCCCTCGAACCGGTCGGTGAGCGCGTCGAACATGGGCTGGCCAGCCTACTGGTCACCAGGCAGCAGCGATGATGCCCTCCGGCGCACGGGACAGATCCTGGAGATCGCCGGCGGCGGCCGGCGTCATCACGACGTGCGGGCGCTTGCCCTCCCGGGTGGCGATCACCCACTGGCCGTCGGCCGAGGCGTCGAGCCCGGACACGTCCGACACCGAGACCTCGCCGAGCTTCTGGCCGCTGGCCAGGTCCCAGGCGTCCATCCGGTCGCCGACGACGTGCCGGCCGTCCTGGGACAGGTCGGACACCACGAGAAGGCTGCCGTCGGCCGGGAACACCGGGCTGGCCGCGTCGTCGATCCCGTGGGCGAAGCTCTCGTCGATCATGTCGATCTGGTCGTCGTAGGGGTTCGGGTCGGTCAGGATCACCCGCCGCAGCGAGGGCGGACCGTCTCCCTGGTCCGGGCTCTCGAACGGCCCCACGTCCTCGATGGCGAGGATGCCGCCGTCCCTCGACCACGCGAGCTGGCCCGGGACGTTGCCCCCCATGTCGCCGAGGATGTTCTTCCGCTGCCGGCTGGCGAGCTCGAGCCGCGAGACCGTTCCGAGCACGTGGTCGAACGAGGCAAGCTGCGAGCCGTGCGGGCTCACCTCGGGCGACCGCATGTGCGGGTAGGTCGCGAGCTGCTCGCCCGAATCGGGATCGAGGGCCACGACCGACCGATCGGACTCGTAGTAGATGGTCCCGTCCGGCGCGACGTCGACGTCGTCGACGACCTGGTCGGCCACGAGCGTGCGCAGCACCTTCCCGGTGGAGGAGTCGAGGACGACGAGGCTGCCCGCGCCGTCGCCGTCGGGATCCACGACCGCAGCGATCGTGTCGGGCCGCCCGTCCCGCTCCACGGTCGGCTCGGTGGTGGAGGTCGTCGTCCCCGGCGTGGTCGTGGTCGTCGATCCCGGCACCCGCTCGGTGGTCGTCGTGTGGTGGGGACGGGTGGTCGACGTCGTCGTCGCGCCCGTGGTCGAGGTCGGGTCGTCGACGCTGTGGACGCTCTGGGGGTGGTCGCCGCCGCCCTGCGCAGCTGCAACGGCAGCCACGCCGGCGATCAGCACGATCGCCGCGGCGAGCGCGAGGAGCTTGGGCATTCGGCGGGCCCGCAGCGGCGCGAGCGGCGCGTCGAGCCGGTCCACGAGCCGGTCGAAGCTGCCCGCCGGGAGATCGGCGTCGCGGGCGACGTCGAAGTGCGCGCGCAGCTCGTCGTCGAAGTCCGACGTCATCGGAGGCCCTCCAGTCGCCGGGCGAGGGTGGCCCGAGCGCGGTGCAGATGGGTCTTCACCGAGCCGACCGAGATCCCGATCGCGTCGGCGATCTCGGCGTCGGTGAGACCCTCGAAGTAGTGCAGGACGATGCAGATCCGCTGCCGGTGCGACAGCGCGGCGATCGCGGCGTCCACCGCGGCGGAGCGGTCAGCCGCATCGGCGACCGCCTCGGCCGAGGGCGCGTCCTCCCCCTCCGGCCGTGACCGCCCGGCCACCACCTGGCGGCGGTGGTGGTCCCGCACGAGGTTGACCACGATCCGCCGTAAGTAGGCCCGCATCGCCTCCGCCGACGGTTCGGTGGGGGCGCGGTGGAGGCGGACGAACGCGTCGTGGACGAGGTCCTCGGCCAGGTCGCGGTCGCCGGTCAGGGCGAAGCCGAGTCGGAAGAGATCCCGAGCGTGCCGCTCGTACACCTCTCGGAGCCGGTCGAGTCCGGTCTCGTCTCCCACGTCGGCGATCACGGCATCAAGACGAGCGACCTCGCCCGATGGTTGACGCGACACGTCGAACATCTCGGTCACCGGGTCACCCGTCAACCACGAGCGGTCCGCGTGCGTCTTCGGACCGTGATCGGGGCGTGAGGGCGCGGCTGCGCCGGCACTGGGTCGTGATCCCCGCGGCGCTGGTGGCCGCCGTCGCCTCGCTGGCCGTCTCCCACCTCGCCTTCCCGGCCGGCTCCCCCGACCACGACGAGCTCGCCTACCTCTCCCAGGCCGACGCGCTCTCGGCCGGCGAGCTCACCCTCCCCCGAACGACCCATGATCCCGCGTTCCGACCGTTCCTGTCAGGCGTCCACGGCGATCGCATCGTCTTCAAGTACCAGCCGGCCTGGCCGGCGTTCCTGGCCGGCGTCCGCGCGCTGACCGGGTCGTACCGCAACGCGCTCGCCGTCGAGGCCGCCGCGGGGGTGCTCGCCGTCTACGCGCTCGCGTGGGAGCTCTGCCGGCGGCGTCGCATCGCCGCGCTCGCCGGCTGGGTGCTCGCCCTCAGCCCTGCATCGGTCGCGCTGAGCGCGACCTACCTCGGCTACCACGTGTCGCTCACGGTGCTCCTCGCCGCCAGCGCGCTCGTCGTGCGCGGCACCCGCCACCGCTCGACGTGGTGGCTGGTCGGCGGCGGCGCGCTGCTGGGCCTCGGGTTCTTCCACCGCAGCTACGACGCGGTGCTGTGGGCGGTGCCGCTCCTCGTCTGGGTGGCGTGCACCACCCGTCGTCGTCGGTGGCGCGCCCTCGCGTCAGTCGCGCTCGGAGCGGCGCCGTTCGCCGTGCTCTACCTCGCGTACGACCGCGCCGTGACGGGCCACGCGTTCCGGCCCGCGTTCACGACGTCGGGTCCGCTCGACCGGTTCGGGTTCGGCCGGCGGGCCAGCTTCGTCGCGGGGAGCACCAAGTACGCGCTCGACTACCAGCCCGGCGATGCGGTCCGGACGATGGTCCGGTACGCCGCGGTGCTGCCGCTGTGGACCTTCGCCGGCGCCGCCGGCCTGGGCCTCGCGGTCGTGGGCGCGGTCGTGGCGCGGCGACGTGCCGGCACCGCGATGCTGGCGGCCACGGTGGTGGCCGTCCCGTTCGGGTACGCGCTCTGGTGGGGCACGGCCAACTCGGTGGCGTTCGGCCTGCACCGGGCGCTCGGCCCGATGTACTGGTTCCCGATCAGCGGACCGCTGGCGATCCTCGTCGCGCACGGGCTTGACGCGGTGACTCGGCGGGGCGCCCCGGCGACCGCGCTCGTGGCGATCGTGCTGATCGGATCGGGTGGCCCGTCGTCGCTCGTCGTGGGGCGGGACATGCGGGCGGCCGGCGCCGCGCAGCGCGAGCTGGCTCGCGAGCACACCGCGCCGAACGGCGCACGCACGCTCGTGATCGTCGACCGCCCGTACCCCGCCGCGCCGTACGTCGACGCGGTCGTGCCGGCCGACCTCGGTGCCGCGGCGCGCCTGGTCGCCCTGCGGCCACCGCGGCCCGGCGCCACGCTCGCGCTCGTCGACCGCTTCCCGGGCCGCGCCGCCTTCGTGTCCCGACGGCTCAAGCGACCCGACCGTCCGTTCGCGCCGGCGTCATGGTCGATCACCCCGGCGTCGGTCCGGAGCGGCGACCTCGCTGTGCTCCAGCTCGACCGCGCTCCGGTGTCCGGATGCCCGTACGTGACGATCGACGGCGCCACGACCCGGCGGCCGGCCCGCAGTACCGGCTGACCGCCGGACCGGCGGCGGCGGTGTCCGGGCACGCCGCGGTCCTGGGGCCCGGTGCGCACACGGTGGCGCTCGGGGTGGGTGTCGGCGGGTGGTGCGGCGCGGCGGCTCAGCGGCTCGAGCTGCGGTGGGAGGTGCGAGCCGGTCCGGGCTCCCGTCTGCAGGTGCTGCTGCCCGCCACCCCGCGCCACCGCTACGTGTTCCCCGGTCACCGCGCCGCCTGGGTGCCCGAGGACCTGCGGGGGCGGCTCGTCGGCTCGGTCCGGGTGCACCACCCTCCAGGCTGACCGGCCCGGGAGCACCTACCGTTCCGCCGCGTGGACCTCAGCGACTTCCAGGCGCTGATGCGGCGCACCTACGGGGAGCGTGATCGGGAGCGGGGCGTGCCGGCCACCGTCGCGTGGCTGGTCGAGGAGCTCGGCGAGCTCGCGCAGGCGGTCCGCAAGGGCACGCAGGAGGACCAGCGACACGAGCTGGGCGACGTCCTCGCGTGGCTTGCGTCGCTCGCGGACCAGCTCGGGCTCTCGCTCGACGACGCCGCCGCCCGCTACGCCGGCGGATGTCCCCGCTGCGGGCGCTCACCGTGCACCTGCTGACCGCAGCCGCGTCGGGAGCGGAGCCGCTCGTCGAGCCGAACGTCGCGCTGCTCGTCACGTCGCTCGCGGTGAGCGCCTGCATCGTCGTGCTGTTCGGCGTGCTCGCCTTCGCCACCCGGGTGCACGAGCCCCACGAGGTGCCGGCGACCATGGACCCGCCGGCGCTCGACGAGCGCCCCGCGCTGGTCGGGTTCCTCGCGCACGACTTCGAGGTGCCGACCGAGGCGGTCGCCGCGACGCTCATCGACCTCGCAGCGCGCGGGTGGCTGGCCATCGAACCTGCGGGTGGTGACCAGATCGTGGTGCGGGTGCCAGTGCGCGATGGCAAGGGCACGCTCGAGCCCTACGAGCACCGGGTGCTCGATCACGTGCGCGGCCTCGCGGTGGGCGGCGTCGTCCCGGCCGGCGCGCTGACGACCGGCACCCAGGACGTGTCGCAACGGTGGTGGGCCGGCTTCACGCGCGAGGTCATCGGCGAAGCTCGCGCTCGCGGCCTGTGCCAGAACCGGTGGCCGCGGGCATCAAGCTGCTCTTCGTCGCCGGCGTCCTCGCCGCCGGCGCGGCGCTGTACGGCGCGGGCAAGGGTCACGACATCGACGAGGTGCGCTCGACCAGCCTCTGGTGGGCTGCGCTGGGCGGCGTCGCCCTCATGGTGGTGCTCTCCGCAGCGGTCGCGAAGTCGACCCGCCAGCGCGACACCCCCGCTGGGCTGGCCGACGCCGGCCGGTGGTTGGGCCTCCGTCGCTTCCTGGTCGACCACGGCGACTTCGAGCAGGCCCCGGCGACGTCGGTCGCGATATGGGACGCCTACCTGGGCTGGGCGGCGACGTTCGGCCTCGCGCCGGTCGCCGTCGAGAGCCTGCCCCTCGGCTCCGAGGATGACTGCCGGGCCTGGAGCGCCTTCGGCGGCACCTGGCGCCGCGTGCGCATCCGCTATCCGAGGTGGCGTCCGGGTTGGGGCCGTCACCCGCTCATGGCGATCGCAGCCGGGCTTCTTTGGGTCGCGCTGGCGGGAGCCGCCATCTACGGGCTCGGCGCGCTCGCGACGGCCGACCAGTTCGACCGGTACGGGATCGACCGCTGGATCGATCTGGGCGCCGCGCTGCTCGGGATCGTCGTCGGTGTGATCGCCGCCTACTCGTTCGTCGCGGTGGTGAGCGGCGTCGCCGACCTCTTCCGGACGGTGGAGGTCACCGGTGTCGTGCTCCGGCGCCGGACCCGAGGCCGCTCGTCACCGCGCGCGCCGCGGTTCGTGCGCTGGCTGGCCGACCAGGACGCCCCTGCGGATCCCCCGCGCGTGCGCTGGGTCCTCGCGGTCGACGACGGGGAGGGGCCGGTGGTCGACGCGTGGTCGGTGCCCATCGGCACCTACGGCTCGGTCCGGCAGGGCGCGCTCGTGCAGGCGACGGTCACGCCGTTGCTCCGTCACGTCCGTTCGATCGCGACCACGACGGTGGTCCGGTCGGTCCGGGTCGAGGCGGCCCCGGCCGCAGCGGATGGAACTCACTCGGACCCGGCGCTCGTCGACGCGGCCGCGCGCCTCGCCGAGCAGCGGTTCAGCCGGCGGTGAGCTCGGCTCCCGTGCCCGACGCGGCGTCGATCCGCTCGCGCAGCTTCGCCCGCAGCTCGGCACCGGTGGTCGGTGCGACGAACAGGCCGACGACGATGCCGACGGCGAAGAAGAACAT
Organism: Acidimicrobiia bacterium; assembly: GCA_019247975.1. Lineage (GTDB taxonomy): Bacteria > Actinomycetota > Acidimicrobiia > Acidimicrobiales > Iamiaceae > JAFBAD01. Next base: position 4,466 of record JAFBAD010000090.1, on the reverse strand, counting down.
GCGGCTGTAGCCGAAGATCCGCGCGAAGAAGAGCACGATCCGGAGCGGCGAGAAGACCAGACGGATCAGGAACATGCCCGTAGCCTCTCAGACGCGCCGGGGTCGGTGGGACGACGGGTCACGTGGAGAAGATCGCGTCGACGAACTCGTCGGGGTCGAAGGCGACCAGATCGTCGGCCGTCTCGCCCAGCCCGACCAGCTTCACCGGGATGCCGAGGTCCGACTGGATGGCGAAGACGATGCCGCCCTTCGCCGAGCCGTCGAGCTTCGTCAGCACGACACCGGTGATGTCCACCGCCTCGGTGAACTGGCGCGCCTGCTGCAGCCCGTTCTGACCCGTCGTCGCGTCGAGCACGAGCAGCGTCTCGGTGACGTTGCCGGGCGGCTTCGACGCGACCCGCTTCACCTTGCGCAGCTCCTCCATGAGGTTCGTCTTCGTGTGGAGGCGACCGGCGGTGTCCGCGAGGACGAGGTCCGCCTCACGGGCCGCCGCCCGCTCGATCGCGTCGAAGATGATCGAGCTGGGATCGGCACCCTCCGCACCGCGCACGATGTCCGCTCCGGCCCGCTCGGCCCACGTGGTGAGCTGCTCGGCCGCCGCAGCCCGGAACGTGTCGCCCGCGGCCATCACGATGGTGCGGCCGAGCTCCGCCTCGCGCTTGGCGACCTTGCCGATCGTCGTCGTCTTGCCGACGCCGTTGACGCCGACGAACAGCCACACGTTCGTCGTCCCGACCTCGTGGTGCAGGGTCCGGTCCGACACTGCGAGCCGGGTCTTCATCTCGTCCTTGACCGCCTCGACGAGCTGCACGCCGTTCTCGATGCCGTCGGCCTTCACCCGCTCGCGGACCGAGTCGAGCAGCTCGGTCGCCGCACCGACGCCGACGTCGGCCCGGATCAGCGCCTCCTCGAGGTCGTCCCAGGTCTCGTCGTCGATCTTGGTGCGGCCGAGGATGCCGCCGACGTAGCCCGAGAACGTGCTGCGGGCCTTGGCCAGCCGGTCCCGGAAGGACGGCCGGGGCGGGGCCTCCACCTCGGGGACGGCCAGATCGGGCTCGGCCACCTCGGGCTCGAGCACCGCCGGCTCACGGACGTCGGGCTCGAGCACCTCGGGCCCCGCGGGGCCGCGGTCGAGGGTCTTGGTGGCGCTCCGGGCGGGCGGCGGCTCGAGCTCGGGACCGCCGCGACGGCGCGACGCGGTGACGAACCAGATCGAGGCGACGACCAGCAGCGCGGCCGCCACGGCGATGACGATGACTGCGGCCATGGGCGGATCAGCCTATGGCCATCCTCCCGCGGCGGATTCCGAAGGCCGGGGCTAGCAGAGCTCGGTGGCGTTGCAGACCAGGTTGTGGGAGTTCGTGTCGAGGTACGGCGAGTACATCTCGAGGGGCTCCTTCGGCAGGTACTTGTAGTCGTTGTGGCCGTTCAGCAGGTTGACCGCCGCGCCCGTCGAACCCGGCGCGTACTTCAGGATCCAGGGGCCGCCCGAGGCGCCACCGGTCATGTCGCAGCCGATCGCGAACGGCGTCGCGCCGGTGCCGCCGATGCGGGTGTCGTTGTGGCCGAAGCTCGACGCGCACTGCTGCATCGTCTCGCCGTTGAACGGCGCCGTGGCCGGGTAGCCGAACGCGTTGTAGTGCTTCGGCTGCGCCTGGTTGTAGGCGAAGCCGAGCCGGCCCACGGCCGCCCGCAGCGTCTGGCCGTTCGCGTTCACACCACAGGTCACGACGGCCTGGTCGAAGCGGAAGTTCAGACCCGTGTGCCACTGCGCGAACGTCGTGAACTTCGTGCAGGTGAACGTGCCCTTGGGCCGCACGCCGTTCTGGTACTGCGGCACGAAGGTCATCGCGGTGTCGTAGTGACCGGCGCCGTCGCTCACGCAGTGGCCCGCGGTCCAGACCGCCCGCTCCGAGATCACGGCCGCCGAGCACACGTAGGTGCCGCCCTGCTGCGTGAAGAACACCTTGCCCACCGTCGACTGCGGGTACGTCGACCGGCTCGTGACCGGGTACCGGTCGAACGGCGTCGGGTACGCGAACCCACCGGCCATCGTGTTGACCGCTCGGCCGGTCGAGGGGGCGGCCAGGGTGCTCGCGTGCCCGCCGTCGGGCAGCGCACCGGCGATCGTGCCCGCCGGGCCGTTCGCGCCCGGCGCACCGTCGGACGCCCCTGCGGCCGGTGACGGCACGCGCATCGGCCGCGCCGAGCGCATCTGCTCGAAGGTCACCGGCTTCGTGCTCGTCGCCCGGCCGCTGACGATCGCGGCCGGTTGGAACCTCGTTCGTGCCCGGTCCGCGGAGACCGCGCCGGTCTGCGCCACGACCACGACCACCATCACCGCCGTGGCCGCCAGCCCGATCAGGACCCGCGGCCGGACGATCTTGCCCAGCTCCATCCGCCTTCTCCTCCGCCAGCCCGGAGCACCGTGCGCAGCACGGCGTGCGAGCTACCCCAACTTCCCCAGGCCGCCGAGGCTACGGCTGCGCGCGCTCTGCGGTCAACAGTCGCTCAGCGTGATCCCAGCGTGCCGAGCGTGACGTGCACCTGGTGCGATGCGCCGTCGCGCTGGTAGGTGAGGGTGACGGCCGCGCCCGGGGCCCGGCTGCGGATCGCCGCGATCAGGTCGGTCGAGCTGGTCACCGGCTTCCCGTCGACCGAGGTGACGAGATCACCCCGCTCGAGCCCTGCGTGGCGGGCCGGGCTCGCGGGGTCGACCTGGACGATCAGCGCGCCCTCGGCCCCGCCGGTCTGGCTCGCGTCGGCCGGCGTCACGCCCAGGTAGCCGGTCTTGATCGTCTCGCCCTTGACGAGCTTCTGCGCCACCGACACCGCGGTGTCGATCGGGACCGCGAACCCCACGCCCTGGTTGCCACCGCTCTCACTGGCGATGGAGTCGTTGATGCCGATCACCCGCCCGCGGCGATCGGCGAGCGCACCACCGGAGTTCCCGGGGTTGATCGGCGCGTCGGTCTGCAGCATCGGGATGGCTCCGCCGGGCGTCTCGACGGTGCGGTCGACCGCGCTCACGATCCCTGAGGTGACGGTCTGGTCGAGCCCGAACGGGCTGCCGATGGCGACGGCCATCTGACCGACCTGCACGTCCTCGCCCACGGCGAGCTGCGCGACCTTGAGGTCGGCGCTCGGATCGATCTTCACGACGGCCACGTCGGAACCGTTGTCGGCGCCGAGGACCTTGCCCTCGTGCGCCTTGCCGTCCGCGGTGCGGACCGTCACCTGGTTGTTGCCGTCGGTGACGTGGGCGGCGGTGAGCACGAGGCCCGACGGGTCGTAGACGAACCCGGAGCCGAGGCCCTGCGAGGTCTCGATCTGGACGACCGCCGGCGCGAGGGCCCGAGCCACCGCTTCGACGGGTTCGTCGGGGTTGCCGGTGACCGGGGTGTCGTTGTCGGTCGTCGCGGTGCTGCTGGTCGGCTCGGTGACCGGCGTGGCGGCCACGCCGGCCGACGGCGAGTCGTCGGCGGTGAGACGTCCGGCGCCGAAGCCGACCCCGGTCATGAGGATGACGGCTACTGCGGCGGCGGCGATCCCCCGCCCCCAGGCCCGGTGCTCCGGAGGGAGAGTCGGAGCATCGGACCCGGTGGGGGCGGGGGTCGTCGGTGGCGGAGGAGGCGGGAACCAGGACCCTGCTCGCGCGGGCGGTCGCTGACCAGGGTCGACCGGTCCTCCGGATGGGTGCATCGATCCTCCTCCGCAGTGGTCGGAGCTGGGGGACTCCGATCACTGCGGACCCTAAGGATCCGGGGCGAAAGCGCTCCGAAGGAGGATCGAAAGCGGAGCTAAGGCGAAGCGATCGGCGCGCTGAGGGGCGCAGCCGGGAGCCAGAGCGAGAAGGTCGACCCACCCGACGGGTTCGACACCAGTTGGATCGAACCACGGTGGCTCTCCGCGATCTGGCGCACGATGGTGAGGCCGAGGCCGCTCCGGCCCTCCTCCCGGGCCCGGCGGCCGTCGCCCCGCCAGAACCGCTGGAACACCAGCTCCCGCTGCGACTCCGGGATGCCCGGGCCCTGGTCCTCGACCGCGATCCAGATCCACTGATCCCGCGGATCGGCCGGGTTGCCCTCTCGACCGCCTGCCACCCTGATGGTCGAGCCCTCGGGCGCGAGCCGCACTGCGTTGGCGAGGAGGTTGGCCAGCGCCTGGCGCAGCGCGACCCGATCGCCGACGACCATCAGGTCCGACGGCGACGCCGACTCGAGGGTGATCCCGCGCGCCTCGGCCGGCACCTCGAACTCTGCGGCAGCATCCGCGACGACCGTCGCCGCGTCGAGCCGCTCGAACTCGCGGACCGGCGCGCCCTGGCGGGCGTAGGCGAGGAGGTCGTCGACGAGGTGCGACATGCGCTCGGCCGCCCGCTGCACGACCTCACCGGTCCGCCGCAGATCCTCGTCGGTCGCGTGGGGGTCGCCGAGGGTCACGTCGAGGTTGGTGCGGATCACCGA
>JAFBAD010000004.1 GCA_019247975.1 Acidimicrobiia bacterium | reverse complement strand
ACTCCGACGGTCAATGTCCGCGTGAGCGTGCTCACGAGCAGCGATGACCCGTTCGGAAGGGAGGCCAGCCGGCCGCCGCCGAACACCACCACCTCGACCTGCCTGCTCGACACCGTCGTGCCGGTCACGGTCCCGAGCTCGGTGCTGGCCACCGACCCCTCCCGTGCGACGCCGCTGGAGTAGACGAATCGATGGCCGTCGTAGGCCACGTCACCTTCATCCGAGGTGCCGTTCTCGGGGACCCTGTCGACCGGGGTCGACGAGACGGTCGCACCGCTCGACGCATCGATCTGGTCGATGACCTGATCGTGCGCGTACTCGCCCGCTTCGGCGTCATCGGCCTCGTACAGCACGGCGAAGCGGGTGCCGCTGGCGGCGGTGGCAACGAACGGGCCGCGCGCGGCGGCCTGGTTGACGACTGGTCCGGTGAAGGTGCCGTCCGTCCGGAGGATCCGCCGCTCGATCCGCACGAAGGGCCGTGACCATGCGATCAGGGTTCGCCCTCCGGAGCTCACGACGGATGGAGCCTGCTGCGGGCCAGCTGCGGTCGTCACGGCGATGCCGTTCGGATCGCGAACGGTCCGACCCGGGGTGACGCGCGCCGCGTAGATGTCCTGGGTGCCGTTGCGCAGGTCGTTCCACGCGACCACGAAGTCGGTGCCGTTCCAGGCGACGGCGGGCGACTGCTGCTCGCTCCGCCGGGCGGAGATGGCGAACCCGGTCGTCGGGGTGACGGCGCCGTTCCCGTACACGAGCGCGCCGTACACGTCCTTGTTGCCCGTGCGCTGATCGGTCCAGACGACGAGCCAGTTGGTGCCGTTCCACGCCGCCATCGGGCAGGTCTGGTCGGCGGCCGCGCTCGACAGCGTGATCAAACCACCTCGTGGGGAGCCGTCCGCGCCGAAGCGGCGGGCGTACAGGTTGGTGCCACCGATCGTCCGCGGCTCCTGCCAGGTGACGAGGTACTGCCCGTTGCCCGCGGCGGCGTCCGGACACAGCTGGCTGAACGGCGCCCGGGTCGGCTGGCTCGTCACGCCGTTCGCGTTGCCGTGGACGTCGATCGTCCGGGTGAGGTTGATCGTTGCGCCCGTGGCGTCGTCGGACCAGGCGAGCACCACGGACCCACCCCTCCCCGAAGCGAGGCTGGCCCGGAACTGGTTGCCGGGTTGTGGCGCGAGGGCGGTTCCGAAGGGGTCGGCGGGCTCACCGCTGGCACTGACGAGCGTGCCGACGATGTCCTTGGCCTCGTCGCCGTCCCTCGTGTCGGTCCAGGCGGCCTCCCAGGTGCCGTTCGGCCGGCCGGCCAGCGCGATGTCGGTCTGGCCTTCATCGAAGTCGTTCACGTCGGTGACCGGCCCGCGCACGCCGTTGGTCTGCACCGTGCGGGCGACGGCTTCGTGCCCGTGCGCGCCCTGGGACTCCCAGGCCACGAGGTACCGGCCGCCGGCGCCGGCCGCGACCGGGTTCGACCCCGAGGTCCCCGCATCGGCCATGAGCAGCTCGTCGCCGATCGGCTCGCCGTCCGCGCTGATCCGCCAGCCGTAGGCACTGGAACCCCGCGCATAGGTGACGAGGAACGCGCCGCCCGCGCTGGCGAGGTCGACCCTCGCTGCGCCCGTCGGCACCGTCCCTCGGCGAGTGACCGCGCCGGACGGAGTGATCGTGAAGAGCTCGATCGTCGAGGTGCACGCCTTCGCCCAGAGGAAGGTCGTCCCGTTCCATGCGATGTCGACGAAGGCGTCGAGGCCGAACTGATCCTCGGGGCACGAGCGCAGGTCGGCAGCCGCGGCACCGTGGAGGGCCACCGGATCACCAGATGCGTCCCGGAGGGAGATGACCATCGATTCGAAGTCGCCTTCGGACTCGTCCTGAACGACCTTCAGCAGCGTCGAACCGCCGCCCAGAACGACGACCGGCCGAGCCCACGACGTTCCTGCTGCGATCGTGCCCGTCGCCAGGGTGGTCGGGACCGAGTCGACCGGGAGCGTCGACCCGTCGAACCGGTCGAGGTACAGCGCCTCCTCCTGATCGGCCCAGACCGCGACTCGTCGGTCGCCCTCGCTCGCCAGCGCGAACGCGCCAGCGCCGCGGTCGGGCCCGAACGTCACCGGCCCGTTCCGGTATGCAGTGACCTCGGGCGGTTTCGTCGCGGGCTCGCACGCGACGATCGACGCGGCGAGGACCGCGAGCGTGATCACGAACAAGGAACGCCGCGCCATCAGGACCCCATCTCATGCCCGCCGCCCGACGACGACGTCAGTATGCACCGATTCGCCTCGCGACGCTTTGTGCGGGGGAAGCGACGCCGTCGGTCCGTGGAACCATTCCGAGGGTCCGGTCGTCAGGAGGGGTGGTGGCCGCGAGCAACCGCAGCTTCGAGGACGTGTGGCGGTCGTGCCGTGACCACCTCTGGCGCATCGCGTGGCTGATCTGCAACGACGCCGACCTCGCCGACGACATCGTCGCCGCCGCGGTCGCTCGGTCGTGGCGACGTTGGGATCAGCTGACGATCGACGACCCGGAGGCCTACCTCCGGCGGGCCGTCGTCAACGAAGCCACCGACCGTCTGCGCGGACGTGGCCGCGACCGCCGCTGGGCCATCCGTCGCACGGGTGATGGTCGAGGCCAGTACACGGTCATCGACGCCGCCGTCGACCGAACCGACCTCGCCGGTGCGCTCGAGAAGCTGCCGGTCGGTCAGCGGGCGGTGATCGTCCTGCGCTACTGGGCCGACCTCACGGAACAGGCGACCGCAGAGGCCCTCGACGTCAGCGTCGGGACCGTGAAGTCCCGGACCAGTCGCGCGCTCGCGACCCTGGCTGTGGACCTCGGCCGACCAAGTCACGACACCGCGG
>JAFBAD010000325.1 GCA_019247975.1 Acidimicrobiia bacterium | reverse complement strand
AGCTCGTCCGGCGGTGGCTGGGGGCTCACCGGCCCATCCTCGCCGCGGGCTGGTCGAGGGTCAAGGGTTTCACGTGAAACAGGCCCGACCGGGGGGCCGACGACTGTTTCACGTGAAACAGCGACTCACCAGAGCGGCCGTTTGGCCGGGACCCCGTCGCGTCGCGGAAACCGATCCGGGCACAGTCCGACCTGTCGCAGGCGCCGCAGGTGGACCGGGTCCTCAACGAGGCCCTCGTCGGCGAGGCCGACCTCGGCCAGCTCGGCGGCCGGCCAGCGACCGGGTTCGACGGCCGGGGGTTCGCTCACGAGCGCCTGACCACCCACCGCCAAGAACGGCGCCGCGCACTCGGCGGTCACCGCCGGCGGAGCGAACCCCCGGGCCACGACGGCGTCGAACTGCGCTCGCAGGCCGGGGTTGCGGCCGGCCAGCTCGGCCCGATCGCGCCGCACCTCAACGCGTGCGCCGAGACCCAGTTCCGCCACGGCCTCGACCAGGAACGCGCACCGGCGCTCGGAGGCGTCGAGCAACAGCCACGCCGATGACGTCCACGCCTCGGAGGCCAGCACCAGGCCCGGTACCCCGCCACCCGAGCCCAGATCGAGCACGCGCCCGGGTACGCCGTCGGCTGCGGAGGCGAAGGCCCGCGCGTGCTCCACGTGCCCTGCGATGTCACCTGGGCCGAGGAAGCCCAGCGCCCGTGCTCGTTCGAGCACGGCGAGGAGGCGGGGGCTAGGCGTCGCCGTCAGGAAGGATGCGCACCCGCCGTGTGGGCTCCTCGCCCTCGGAGGTCGTGCGCACGCCGTCGATCTCGTTGATCGTGTCGTGGACGATCTTGCGATCAGCCGAGCCCATCGGCTCGAGCGCCTTGGACTCACCCGAGGCGGCCACGGACTCGGCCACCTGGGTGGCGAAGCGTGCGAGCGCCTCGCGCCGGCGCTGGCGGTACCCGCCGACGTCGACGCGCACCCGGCCCTCGTGGTGGCCGGGGGCCCGGCGCTGGACGACGGTCCGGGCGAGGTCCTGGACCGCCTGGAGCGTCTGGCCCTTGGGCCCGATCAGCAGGCCGAGGTCGTCGCCGGTGACCTGGAGCTCGATGGTCTCGTCATCGACCTTGGTCGACTCGACGGTGCCCGACTGCCCGAAGGCGTCGAGCAGGCCTTCGAGGAACGGGGCCATGATCTCGGCCTGGGCGTCGACGGTCACGGACTCCTCCACGGCGGTTCCTTTCGGTGCAGCCGGTTCGGCCGCGGTGGCAGACGGCGCATCGGCCGTCCGCTTCGAGTTGGACGAGCGGGCACCGCGGCCGGCGCCGCGCTCCTGCCCGTTGCTGCTGCTCCCGGACGAGCCACCGGGCGATGGGCTGCGCGACCCCGACCCCGACCCGGAGCCCGAGCCCGACCGGCGTTTGCGATCGCGGCGTTCCTGCTTGGGCCGGTGGACCCGGGGGACCACGCGGGCCCGCACCCGAGCCTCACCTCGGCGCCGGCCGAACAGGCCGGTGCGCGGCTCCTCGAGGACCTCGAACTCGGCGTCGCTCTCGTCGACGCCGAGGTGCTCGAGCGCGAGGTCCTTGGCCTCCTCGAGGGTCGGTCCGGTCATCTCGACCCACTCCACGGCTTATCTCCTCTTCTTCTTGTCCCGGGAGCGGTTCGGGTTCGGCGCCGGTGGCCGCCGCGAGGGGCTCGACCCGGCACCGCTGGCCGCCGGCTTCGGGGCCGAAGCGGCCCCGTCGGTCGCGGAAGCTGCGCTCTCGGTGGGGGGCGTCGCCTTGAAGGATACACCGTTCTTCTGGCTGGGTTGGCCCGACCCGTTGGCCGGGGGGGCCTTGGTGGCCTTCGGCGGCGCCGCCTTCTTGGCCGTGGTCTTCTTGGCCGGCGGCTTCGACGCGCCTGCCTTGGCCGGCGACTGCTTCGCGCCCTTGGTGCTCTTCGCAGCGGTGGCCTTGGGCTTGGACTTGGCGCCCCCCTTGGAGGAGCCGGCCTTGCCGTTGCCGTTGCCGTTGCCGTTGTTCGGGCCCACCCGCGGCCCGCTCTCGCCCCACGTCTCCTTCAGCTGCGAGAGGAGGCCCTTGGGCCGCTCGGCGTCCTGCGACGACTTGGGCGGCGGGTCGCCGGTCATGATCAGGTTGCCGTGCTGGTCGCGGTACATGGTCCGGGTGATGAAGGCCTGCTGGCCGATCCGGTACACGTTGGACACGAGGAAGTAGAGGACCAGGCCGGCCGGCAGAGCGAAGGAGATCACCGGCAGGAAGTACGGGAAGATCTTCATCATCAGCTGCTGCTGCGGGTTGACCTGCTGCTGGAGCTGGGGGTTGCGGCCCTGGATCTGGCGCTGCTGGTACCAGGCGCTGACGCCGATGATGGCGATGAGCACCAGGTAGGGCAGGGCGTGGACGAAGCTGTCGGCGAGGGTCCGCGAGGCCGACGTGGCCAGGTCGAGGCCGAGGAACTTCATCTGCCGGGCACCGCTCAGGTCCTGGTAGAGCTGCGTCGAGTGCTTGATGTAGCTGGGGTTGAAGGTGCCGAAGGCGTGGTGGACGCTGCTCGGGTTCCCGCCGCCGAGGCCGAACGCCTTGCCCATGTCCTGGCCGTAGGGCTGGGGGTTGGTCAGTCCCCGGAGCACCCGGTACAGGACCCAGAAGACCGGGGTCTGGAGGAGCAGCGGCAGGCAACCGCCCACCGGGTTGATGTTGTGCTCCTTGTAGAACTTGAGCATCTCCTCGTTGAGCTTCTGACGATCGTCCTTGTACTTGGCCTGCAGCTTCTTCATCTCGGGCTGCAGGCGCTGCATGGCGATCATCGACCGCGTGCCCTTCAGGGTCAGCGGCGTGAGGAGGACCATGATCCCGAGGGTCAGGAGCATGATCGAGAGGCCGTAGCTGTGCGTGAGCTCGTAGAGCCAGGCGAGGGCGGTGCCGATCGCGTTGAACATCAGGCGGCCTTCCGTGGGGGAGGAGCGGGGACGGGGTCCCAGCCGCGGCCGCCGAGGGGACGACAGCGGCTCAGCCGGCGAAGGGCCAGCCCGGACCCGCGGACCGCGCCGTGGGTGACGATGGCTTCGTGCGCGTACGCGGAGCAGCTCGGCTCGAAGCGGCAGGGTGAGACGCGCCCCCGCCGGACCACCTGGTAGGCGCCGATCGCGCCGAGGAGCGCCCGGGCCGGGAGCGAGGCCCGCACCGGGATGGGCCCGGGGCTGGTGGCGGTCACGGGATCGCCCCGGCGGAGAGACCGGCCAGGGCGGCGCGCAGGTCACGGCCGAGCGAGGCGTACGGACGTTCGGCCGCCGACGGGCGGACCGAGATCAGGTAGTCGCCGGGAACCAGGGCGCCGTCGGCCTCAGCGGTGGCCACGAGGGCCCGCAGGCGGCGACGCACCCGGTTGCGGACGACGGCGGTGCCGACCGAGCGGCTCACGGCGTAGGCCACGGAAGGTGGCTCGTCAGTCACTGTTCGTAGGAAGCGGATGCGGACCGCACCGGACGAGCTGGTCCGGCCGTCGCGGGCGACCGCTCGCAGACGGGCGCCGCCGGGCAGGCGCCAGGTCAAGCCGACAGGCGGGCGCGGCCCTTCTGCCGACGAGCGCGCAGGACGGCCCGACCGGCCCGGGTCGACATCCGAGCGCGGAAGCCGTGGCGCTTGGCCCGCTTCCTGACGTTCGGCTGATAGGTCCGCTTCACTGCGTGTCTCCATCCTGGTCATGTGCCGTCACCTGCGCCCGCGGGAAGCGCCTTCGACTCGGTCCCGCACTGGGTTCCAGCCCAGCCCACGGGGGCCCGCGTGGCGCGCGAGGGCGCGCCGAAAGACGGCTCATCGTAGGGCCGCAGCGCCGAACCCGGCAAGGCGCCCCACCGGGGCGAGAACCCTCGATCGGCCCTTGCATCGCCCGGAACGGCGGGTGCTACGGTGCCGCTCTCGCCACCGGGACCGCTTCCGCCAGGGGTCCTCGGACGGCCTCCCAGCACGCTCCACCCGGCGCCCCCCAGCCTGTTTTCCACACGTGTGGATGCCATTGTGAGTTTCGTACCCGGACAGTCAGGCGACGCCAGTTCCAACGGAGCTTCGGACCCGTCCACCGGTGGGGTGGACGCCGACGATCTCTGGAGCCGGTGCTGCCAGGTCCTGCGGGCCCAGGTCGCCGACGGGGTGTGGATGTCGACGTTCCACGGCGCCGTCCCGCTCTCCTTCGACCAGTCCCACCTGGTCATCGGGGTCGGCAGCTCCCTGGCCAAGCAACGGGTCGACGGCCGCTACCGGACCCTCGTGGAAGACGCCCTCCGTTCGTCGTCGGGCCGCGACGTCGACTTCTCGGTGGAGGTCAAGGTGCCCGACGCCGAGCCCGCCCCGGGGCCCGATCCCCTCGACGGGCTCCTCGGGGCCGACACCGGCCGCCACCACGAGCCCGAACCCGCACCCACCCCGCCGCCGGAGAACGAGCCGGTGTACACCTTCGAGGCGTTCGTCACGGGCGCTTCCAACCGCTTCGCCCAAGCCGCCGCACTCTCGGTGGCCGAGACGCCCGGCCGGTCGTACAACCCGCTCTTCATCTACGGAGAGGCCGGCCTCGGCAAGACCCACCTCCTGCAGGCCATCGCCCACTACGTGCGGGTCAACTACCCCGACAAGCTGGTCCGCTACATCTCGAGCGAGCAGTTCCTCAACGACTTCGTCGAGGCCATCCGCACCAACACGTCGAACGACTTCAAGCTGCGCTGGCGCAACGTCGACGTGCTGCTGGTCGACGACATCCAGTTCATCGAGCGGGCCGAGCGGTTCCAGGAGGAGTTCTTCCACACCTTCAACGAGCTCCACGACCGGCGCAGCCAGATCGTCCTGACGTCGGACCGCTCGCCCGACGCGATCGCCACCCTCGAGAACCGGCTGCGCAGCCGGTTCATGATGGGCCTGATCACCGACATCCAGCCGCCCGACGTCGAGACCCGCATCGCCATCCTCCGCAAGAAGGCGGAGAAGGCCCCGCTCACGGTGAACGACGACGTCCTCGTGTTCATCGCCGAGAACATCACCGACAACATCCGGATGCTCGAGGGCGCCCTCACCAGGGTGTCGGCCTACGCCAACCTCTACCAGACCGACCTCGACGTCCCGCTGGCCCAGCACATCCTCTCGGACATCCTCGGCGAGCGCGAGCCCCGCCCGATCACCAGCCAGGTCATCCTCGACAAGACCGCAGCGATGTTCGGCTTCACGGTCGAGGACCTGAAGGGCAAGAGCCGGCGCCGGCCCCTCGTCACCGCCCGCCAAGTGGCCATGTACGTGGTGCGGGAGCTGACCGACCTCAGCTACCCGGCCATCGCCCGCGACTTCGGCGGCCGTGACCACACGACGGTGATCCACGCCGTCGAGAAGATCGGCTCCCTCATGCCCGAGCGCAAGCAGGTGTTCAACCAGGTGCAGGCGCTCATCAAGGACATCACGCAGGCCTGACCTGTGGACGCGACCGTGGAGAACCGCACCACCACGTTGGGGAACCACACGCGTGCAAGATGTGGAGGCCGGTGGACGAACGCCGCCGCGGCCTCGCGTGACCTGGGTCACCTCGGACCGGCTGTGGATCCTGGGGACAGCCGACGCGCTTCGGCACCCCCTCTGACCTGGGGTTCTTGGTCACCGTCCACAATCCACAGGTCCTACTACCGTGATGATCGTTCATCGACGCGATGCACAGAAGGAGATGCGGCAGGGTGAGGTTCCGAAGTGAGCGTGACGTCCTGGTGGAAGCTCTCGGCGCTGCCGGCCGCGCCGTGGCGAACCGGGGTGGCGCGCTCCCGGTCCTCTCGGGGGTGCGCGCCGAGCTGGCGGGCGACCAGCTGACCCTGACCGGCAGCGACCTCGACCTCACGATCTCCGTCGAGGCGCAGGTGAGCGGCGAGACCGACGGTGTGGCCGTGCTGCCGGCCCGCATCGCGTCCGACGTGGTGCGATCCCTCGAGCCCGGCAAGGTGACCGTGGCGGTGGAGGACGACGAGGCCCACATCACCGCAGGGCGCTTCCAGTCCGCGATCCGACTGCTGCCGGCCGACGAGTTCCCGCGCCTGGGCGCGCCGGCCGAGGACGCGGTGACGCTGTCGGCCAAGGACTTCGCCGACGCCCTGCGCCAGGTCGTGCCGGCCGCCAGCGCGGACGACGCCCGGCCCATCCTCACCGGCGTCCTGATGACCGCGGAGGCCGACGGCCTGCGCCTCGTCGCCACCGACTCCTACCGCCTCGCGGTGCGGGACCTGCCGGGCCAGAGCGTGCTGCGAGAGGGCCAGAGCGTGCTGGTTCCTTCGCGGGCGCTGCGCGAGCTCGAGCGGCTGCTCAGCGGCACCGACGAGATCACGCTGCGCCTCGGTGAGCGGGACGCGACCTTCGAGGTCGGCACGGTCAGGCTCACGACCCGCCTCATCGAGGGCGAGTTCCCGAACTACCGCGGCCTGATCCCCTCGAGCTACCCGAACATCCTCACCGTCGGCCGCGACGCGCTGATGGACGCGGTGCGCCGCGTGAAGCTGATGGCCCGGGAGGCCACCCCGGTCCGGGTGAACATGAGCAGCGAGGGCCTCGAGCTCGTCGCGATCACCCAGGACGTGGGCCAGGCCCACGAGCAGCTCGACGGCAAGTACGAGGGCACCGAGCTGACCGTCGCCTTCAACCCCGAGTACCTGCTCGATGGCGTCGGTGTCACCCCCGGTGACGAGATCACCCTGGAGACCGTCGACCACCAGAAGCCCGCCGTGATCCGCTCGGTCGACGGGGCGGAGTTCCTCTACCTGCTCATGCCCGTCCGGGTCTGACCGGCTCCTCGCCGCCCCGCCGCATCCGGTGCGCGTCGACCGGCTCTGGCTGACCGACTTCCGCAACTACACCGCCGTCGAACTGGCGCTCGCGCCCGGCCTGACCGTGGTGCACGGGCGCAACGGCCACGGCAAGACGAACCTGCTCGAGGCCATCGGCTACCTGGCGACGCTCGAATCCTTCCGTGGTGCCCCGGTCGACGCACTCGTGCGCACCGGCGCGGAGCGGGCGATCGTGCGCGCGGAGGCGGTGCGCAGCGACCGCGCCCTGCTGATCGAGGCGGAGATCGTGGGGTCCGGGCGCAACCGGGTGCAGGTGAACCGCCAGCCCCTGAAGCGGGCCCGTGACCTGCTCGGGGCGCTGCGGGTGACGGTGTTCTCTCCCGACGACCTCGAGCTGGTCAAGGGTGGCCCGTCGTCGCGCCGGGGCTACCTGGACGACACGCTCGTCGCGTCGCACCCGCCGCACGATGCGCTCCGCCGTGACGTTGATCGCGTGCTCCGGCAGCGCAACGCCCTGCTCAAGCAGGCCGGCGGCCGCCTCGACCCCGACGCCACCTCCACCCTCGATGTCTGGGACGCCAAGCTCGCGACGGCCGGTGACGCGCTCGGGCGAGCGCGGCAGAGCCTCGTCGCGGAGGTGCGGCCCACGTTGCAGCAGGCCTACGACGACGTGGCCGAGGAACCGAGTCGTGTCGACGCGCGCTACGAGCCTGCGTGGCTCACCGGCGCCGGCGGGCTGGCCGGCGCGCTCGAGGCGGGCCGCACCGACGACGTGCGTCGCGGCGTGAGCCTCGTCGGGCCGCACCGCGACGAGCTCGACATCGAGCTCGACGGCCGGCCGGCCCGCACGCACGCGTCGCAAGGGGAGCAGCGCGCGCTCGCGCTCGCGCTGCGGCTGGCCGCGCACCGGCTGGTGACCGAGGCCGCCGGCGCGCCACCGGTGCTCCTCCTCGACGACGTGTTCTCCGAGCTGGATCCGCAGCGCAGCGCCGCGCTGGTCGCGCACCTGCCGCCCGGCCAGACCCTGCTCAGCTCGGCGGGACCGCTGCCGCCCGGCGCGCAGCCCGACGCCGTGTTCGAGATCCGCGAGGGCACGGTCGAGGCGCGAGGATCCTGACGATGCCGTACTCGCCCCTCCCGTCGGAGTCGCACCGGGCCGATCCGGTGCACCTCAGCGAGGGCCTCGACCGCGTGCTGGCCGGCCTCGGCGCTCCCCCGGTCGACGCGTTGACGACGATCCGCGAGCGGTGGTCGGAGCTGGTCGGCCCCCAGGCCGCGGACGCGCTCGTGCCCGTCGCGGTCGACCACGGTCGGGTCGTCGCCACCGCCACCTCGGGGGTGTGGGCGAGCCAGGCGAAGTGGCTGGAACCGGCCCTCGTGGAGCGGGCCGCCGAGCTGCTCGGACCGGGTGTGGTCGAGGGTCTGGTGGTGCGCACCGCCCAGGGCGCGCGCCGGGTCTGAAGCGAACAGGTGTACCCTGCCGGGATGGTCGGGGTGCGACCCTCCGGCTGGTAGAATCGGTGCATCGTGATCGAGGGCGCTGACCTGCGTTTTCTCCGGCTAGGCGGCCCGTCGAACACCTCCCTCCGGCAGTTCTGAAAGGCCGCGCCTTGTCGCCCAAGACCCAGACCTACTCGGCCTCCTCGATGACCATCCTCGAGGGGCTCGCGCACGTGCGCAAGCGGCCCGGCATGTACATCGGCGGAACCGGCGTCACCGGCCTCCACCACCTGGTCTGGGAGGTCGTCGACAACTCCGTCGACGAGGCCATGGCCGGCTTCTGCGACCGCATCGACGTGACGATCCTGGCCGACGGCGGCTGCCGCGTCGTCGACAACGGTCGCGGTATCCCGACCGACGTCAACAAGGAGTTCAAGATGACCGGCGTCGAGATCGCGCTCACGAAGCTCGGCGGCGGCGGCAAGTTCGGCGGGGGTGGCTACAAGGTCTCCGGTGGTCTGCACGGCGTCGGCGTGTCGGTGGTCAACGCGCTGTCGACGAAGGTCGAGGTCGAGGTGGACCGCGACGGCAAGCGCCACCACATCGAGTTCGCCGACGGCGGTACCAAGCAGACGAAGCTGAAGGTGATCGGCGACGCGCCCCGCGGCCGCACCGGCACGACCGTGACCTTCTGGCCGGACCCGCTCGTCTTCGAGACGACGGAGTTCGTGGCGCGCACGATGCTCGAGCGCTTCCAGATGATGGCGTTCCTCAACAAGGGCCTCGAGATCCGCTTCAAGGACGAGCGCGAGGAGCACGACAACACCGAGATCCGCTACCGCTACGCAGGCGGGATCATCGACTTCGTCAAGCACGTCAACGAGTCGAAGGAGCCGCTCTTCTCGAAGGTCGGGTACTTCGAGCAGAGCGAGGAGGAGCACGAGGTCGAGCTGGCCTTCCAGTGGAGCACCGGCTACCAGACCGACGGCCTCCACTCCTTCGCCAACGGCATCGCCACGATCGAGGGCGGCACCCACGAAGAGGGCTTCCGCGCCGCGCTGACCACCGCGCTCAACAAGTACGCGAAGGCCAAGGGCCTGTTGAAGGAGAAGGACCCCAACCTCGCCGGTGAAGACATCCGCGAGGGCCTGACCGCGATCATCTCGGTCCGCCTCCGCGAGCCCCAGTTCGAAGGCCAGACGAAGGCGAAGCTCGGCAACCCCCAGATCAAGACGCTGGTGCAGCGGGCCACGAACGAGAAGCTGGGTGACTGGCTCGAGGAGCACCCGACCGAGGCCAACAAGATCGTGAAGAAGGGCGTCGCCGCGCAGCGGGCCCGCGCCGCGGCACGGGAGGCCCGCGACGCGACCAGGCGCAAGTCCGCGCTCGACGGTGCCGGCATGCCCGACAAGCTGAAGGACTGCTCCAGCCGCAACCGCGGCGAGTGCGAGCTGTTCATCGTCGAGGGGGACTCGGCCGGCGGCTCGGCCATCAAGGGCCGCGACCCGCGCACCCAGGCGATCCTGCCGATCCGCGGCAAGATCCTGAACGTCGAGCGGGCCCGGCTGGACCGCATGCTCAAGAACAACGAGATCCAGGCGCTGATCTCGGCCATCGGCGCCGGCTTCGGCGATGAGGACTTCGACGTCGCGAAGATCCGCTACGACAAGATCATCCTGCTGTGCGACGCCG
>JAFBAD010000159.1 GCA_019247975.1 Acidimicrobiia bacterium | reverse complement strand
CGCGGACGCGCGACGCACTGCGTGTGCACCCATCTCGGCTCGGAGGGCCGGGTCCGCCGCGAGCGCGCCGATCGCGTGCGCCAGCGCAGCCGGGTCGCGTGCCGGCACGAGCGCGCCCTCGACCCCGTCGTCGACGATCTCCCGCATCCCGCCGACGTCGGTGGTGATCACCGGGAGCCCGACCGCCATCGCTTCGAGCGCGGCGCGACTCACTCCTTCGCTCCGGCTGGACATCACGAAGACGTCCGACCGCACGAGCGCCGACCGGGTGCCCGCCACCGACTTCGAACCGATCCGCTGAACGACGTCGGTCAGACCGAGGTCCTTGATCGCGAACGTGAGCGCGTCGCCGGCGCCCTTGTCCGCGCCGACCATCGTCAGCGTCACGTCGTGCCCGGCGTGACGGGCGAGCGCGACGGCTTGCACGAGATCCTCGTGGCCCTTCACCCAGTGCTCGCGCCCGACCGTCACCAGCCGCACTGCGTCGCCCGGACGAGGCGGTCGGGTGCCCGGCCTGAAGTAGCTCGTGTCGACGGCCGGCCGCAGCACGGCGGTGCGGGCCGGCGATGCGCCCCGAGCGATGGCGTGGCGGCGCAGGTCGTCGGAGCGGCAGAGGACGCGCGCCGTCTGCGCGAACGCAGCCGGCAGCGCGTCGGCGAGCCGCCGGCTGAGGTCGGGCATGATCCGCACGTCCGAGCCGGTGCACATCACGAGCTTCGGCGGGAGCTGGTCGAGGACGACGAGGTGCTCGGCGGCGGTGTAGGCCGCCTCGAACCAGACCACGTCGGCGCCGTGCATCGCCGCGAGGACCGGGAGGTGGTGGCGGAACGTCCGACGGAACCCGCTCATGCGAGGTTCGTGCCGCCGTACCCTCGTGGCGACCGTCCCGAGTGCGTCGCGCTCGCTCGATGCGGCGCCGGCCAGTCGCCCGGCGGTGCGCACGGCCTGACGGACCGGTCCTCCGGGCTCACCGCCGGTGACCACCAGCGCGCCGCGGAGACGGAAGCGCTCCTCGGCGCCGAGCTCGTGCGGGCCCAGCGCACCGACGACCCGCACCTGGTGGCCGCGCTCGGCGAGACCGATCACCGACGCGCGCAGCAGCGGCTCGAGTCCGTCCGCCACCACGAGGATGCGCATGGAGGAGAGACGATAGGCTCCGCCGCCCATGTCGGGCCGTGGCGCGCGGGTGGTCTGCCTGGTCCCGGTGCGCGACGCCGAGGCCGATCTGCCCGAGTGGTTCGCGTCGATCGAGCGGTTCGCGGACTCCGTCGTCGCGCTCGACGACGGCAGCGTCGACGCCTCGGCCGAGCTGCTCGAGGCCCATCCGCTGGTGGAGGTGCTCCTCCGCAACCTGCCGAGCGACGGCCACCACAGCTGGAACGACTCGGTCAACCGCAACCGGCTGCTGGAAGCGGCGGGCGCGCTCGCTCCCGAGTGGATCATCTCGCTCGACGCCGACGAGGTGATCCCGGCGGCCGACGCCGACGCGCTGCGGGCGTTCGTCGAGCACGGCGCGGTGCCGGGCTTCGCGTACGGGTTCGCCCGCCGGCGGGTGGTCGGTGATCTCGACCACGACGGCGGGCACGAGGACCGCATCTACCGGTTGTTCGCGCACCGCCCGGGCCAGCGGTTCCCGGCGGACCGGCTCCACTTCACGCCGGTGCCGACGACCATCCCGTCGAGCCGCTGGCTGGCGACCGATCTGCGGGTGCAGCACCGCTGCTGGCTCACGCCCGAGCGCCAGCAGCTCCGCCGGGCCAAGTACCGGGACGCGGATCCCGACCAGCGCTGGGGCGAGCCCGACGGTTACGGCTACATGGAGGAGCCCGTGGCCGCGGTCCGGCCCTGGGTGGCGCGGCGCCCGAACACGCCCGTGCTGCTGCGGTCGCACTTCGATGCGTGGCGGGCGCCAGAGGAGGACCTCTCGATCGACGGTCCCGTGCTGTCCGTCGTCGTCCTGGTCGACGACGAGCGGATCGACGAGATGGTCGCGGTCGTCGATGCGGTCGAGGCGCACGCCTGCCGCCACGAGGTGGAGGTCATCGTGATCGCGTCCGGCGCGGCGACCGCTGATGACGTGGCTCGGCTCCGACCTGGCCGGACCGTGGTGCGCTGCAGTGCCGGGCAACCAGCGGGCGCCGTGCGCAACCTCGGGGTGCGGATGGCGCGCGGCGACCACGTGGTCTGCCTCGATGCGCCGGTCGAGCTCGCGCCGGGCGCGCTCGACGCGTTGATCGATCTGCACGACGAGGGGCACGCGGTGGTCACCGGCGCGACCGCACCGCCGACCCCGTCGGCCGTCGGTTGGGCGTCGTGGCTCCTCGAGCGCCGGCACGCGTCGTTCTCGCGTGAGCCGCTGCTGGCCGCCGGCGGCTTCGACGAGGGGGCGGTCGACGGCCTCGACGGCGATGCGATCGACCGGTTGCTCGCTGGCGGGCAGCGGGCCGCGCACTCGCCGCTCGTGACGTACGGCCATCGCGCCGAGCTGGTCGACCGCGGCGAGCTCCTCGCACTGCAGTTCGCACGGGGGCGACGGTGGGGTGCGACCGACGGCTGGCGTGATGCCTTCACCGCGTCCGAGGCCGATCCCGGCGCGACCGCACGGGTCCGTCCGCTCGTGGCCGGCGGGGTGGCCGCGCGTTGGCTCGGCTCCTCCTACGAGCGGTTGTCCCACTTCTTCTCGAAGCGAACCTGATCGGCCTCGGCCTTGGCCTGCAGGACCGGCGACGCAGACGTGCTCCAGCCGGACTCGAGGTGGACGCAGCGCAGGCCACCGACCGCCACCAGCCGCTGACCGGCGGTCTCGATCTGGCGCTGCAGGTCGTCGTCGCCGTACCACCACTCGAACCGCTCGTCGAAGCGCAGCCCGGCCTCGCCTCGGAGCAGCATCGCCCAGCCGCTCAGGTGGTTGCCCTCGCGCCCGCTGATCGCTCGCACCTCGCCGTCGGTCGCGCAGAGCCCCTGCCAGTCGGGGAACGCGAGCCAGTTGCGGTCGTCGGAGCGGAGGCCGCGGGACAGGCCGGTCAGGAACCCGGGACCGACGTCGAGGTCGTTGTTGAGTACGGCGACGTCGTGGGCAGCTCCGCCGGCCGCGGCCGACGCCGCGTCGAGGCCCTCGTTCCACATCTGGTGGATGGTGGCGGTCGGGCGGCTCGCCGCGCCGGGGAACGGCACCCTCGATCCGTTGTCGAAGAGGAAGAACTGGTCGGCGTCGGTGAGCTGGCGCAGCAGCGCCGCGGTCATCTCGTGGCGGTCCTTGATCGCCATGACGACGAACCGGGGAACGGTCACAGCCCGATCGCCGCTCGGGTGCGGGCCGCCACCGCCGCGAAGTCGAACCGCTCGAGGGCCTGCTCGCGGATCTCGACGCCATCGCGTGCCTGCGCGACGGCGAGCGCGACGACGAGCGAGTCGGCGTCACCGGCCTCGTAGCCGACCTTCGCCGACGGCACGAGCAGCTCCGGTTTCACCTGGAAGATGGAGGAGACCACGCACGCTCCGGCGACCTGCGCCTCGGTGATCGGGAGGCCCATCGACTCGTGCGCGCCCGGCACGTAGGCGACGGCCCCTGCGAAGACCGCTCGGACGTAGGTCTCGTGGGGGAGGCCGTAGTCGATCCACTCGTCGTAGGCGTCCTGATCGGGCGTGTCGTCCGGACCGGTACCGACCAGCCGGAGCCCGGGGATGCGAGCCCGGATCGTCGCGAGCGCACCCGGATCGGGCGGAGTGCCCCGCTTCGGGTGGTCGAACACGACCTGGTCGCGTCGACCGTTCGCATCGGGCCGGACCACCTCGCCGTCGACCCCGATGCCGATCCAGTGCTCGTAGGGCAGCAGGTCCTCGCCGGCCAGGTGGCACAGCACCCCGCCGCGCGCCGCGAACCAGCGGCAGTACGGCTGCGAGAAGTGGTCGGGCGCGTCGACCAACGAGGCGTCGGCCAGGCAGTAGGTCCGCTCGGCGCCGAGCGCGGTCAGCGGTGCGGCGAGGTGCTGCTCGAGCCAGTCGAGCTCCTGCTGGTACTCGCTGCAGATGACGACCGTCGGCCGCACGCCCGGCACCGGCAGCTCGTGGAACTCCGCGGCGAGGCCGGCCCGGGCGAGGTGCTTGGCCAGGTAGTGGCCGCGCACGCGCGGGAACCAGGCGATGGCCTCGTGGTGGGGGTGACAGGTGACGAGCACGTCGAGCCGGCGATCCGTCACCCCCGCATCGTTGCGCGTCGCGGCAGCTCTGGCCGGCCTGACCGACCGCAACTGACGGTCTGTCAGACTTCGGCGCGATGCGCTTCACCGTGCCGTTGCCGATGCTGCCCGCCGACCACTACGTGCCGATGGCGAAGGCGGCCGAAGCCGCCGGGTTCGACTCCATCGCCGTGCCCGACTCCGTGTTCTTCCCCGAGCAGGTGAGCGGCGACTACCCGTTCACCGACGGCGGCGAACGCTGGTGGGCACCCGACACGCCGTTCCTCGATCCGTTCGTCGCCATCCCGGCGATGGCCGCGGTCACCGAGCGGATCACGTTCCTCACCAACGTCGTGAAGCTCCCGCTGCGCAGCCCGCTGCTCGTCGCCAAGCAGGTGGCGTCGATCGCCGCGCTGGCGAAGGACCGCTTCCGGCTCGGTGTCGGCGTGTCGTGGATGCCCGAGGAGTTCGCCTGGACCGGCACGAACATGAAGACGCGCGGCGCTCGCACCGACGAGACGATCGACATCATCGAGGCGGTCTGCGCCGGCGGCGGCCCGCAGTGGGTCGAGCACCACGGCAAGCACCACGACTTCGAGCGCTTGATCATCTCGCCGGCGCCCGAGCAGCGGGTGAAGATCCTCGTGGGTGGGCACAGCGACATCGCCATGCGGCGGGCGGCCCGCCACGACGGCTGGATCTCGGCCAACTGCTCGGAGTCCGAGATCGTCGAGCTCGCCACCCGCCTGCGTGGCCACCTCACCGAGGCCGGCAAGGAGCCAGGACCCGACTTCGAGGTGAACGCGCTGGCGGTCGACGTGTTCGACGCCGACGGCTTCAAGCGGCTCGAGGAGGTGGGCGTGACCGAGTGCCAGGTGGTGCCCTGGTACTTCTACGGCGGCGACCCAGCCGCGCTCGACACCCAGCTCGACTCGCTCCCGCGCTTCGCCGACGAGGTGGCGTCGAAGCTCAGGTGACGAGGACCGCGACGAGGAAGTCCGATTCGGGCGTCCACGGTCGGAGGTCCCAGGTGGCGAGGCGGAGGTCGAAGCGCAGGCCGGCGGCGGCCGCATCGCCGGCGAACTCGTCGAACCCGTAGCCGCGGCCGGTGCCGAAGCCGATCACCAGACGGCCGTCGTCGGCCAGCATCGTGGCCAGGTTGGCGATCACGGCTCGCCGGCTGCCCGCCTCGACGAACGTCATGACGTTGCCGGCCGAAGCGATCACGTCGAAGCCGGGCTCGACGCCGGCGGCCCGCAGGTCGACCGTCGCGAGGTCGCCGACGATCCAGCGGGGGCCGGGGTGATCCTCCTCCGCGGCGGCGATCAGCGCGGGGTCGATGTCGACACCGACCACATCGTGGCCGAGGTCGTGCAGGCGGCCGCCGAGCCGGCCGGGACCGCAACCGGCATCGAGGATGCGCGCGTGGCGGCCGACCATGGCGTCGACGAGGCGCGCCTCACCATCGAGGTCCTGGCCGGACGCGGCCATCGTGCGGAAGCGCTCGATGTACCAACGGGAGTGGTCGGGGTTCTCGGCGACGATCTCCATCCACGCTTTCGGTCGGTCCACCGCTCGATCATCGCGTGGGCGGCTCAGATCACGAGGAGGGTGCCGTCGGGTCTTCGGAGCTCGAGGGTGCCGTCGGGTGCTCGTGCGAGGGTCCATCCGCCTTCGTGGA
>JAFBAD010000098.1 GCA_019247975.1 Acidimicrobiia bacterium | reverse complement strand
GCTCGTCGACAGCGGCTCCGCCGGTCCCGGCGGGACCTACAGCGAGCCCGGGACCGCGGCCTGCCGACCGGTGCCGGGGCACGAGCTGATGGGCCGGCTTCTGCACCCGACCACGGTCAGTGGTTGAACCGGAGCGCTGGAGAAGCGGTCTAGACTGCCGACGTTCCTCCTGACCGGTCGTCCCCGACCGTCGAGGAGTCCCTGAGGGAACCCGATGCTCATCGCTGGCCTGCGCCGCGGTGGCGTCCTCCACCCTGTCTCCTGCAGCCATGCCTCTCGCATTCCGAAACGAGGTCTCCCCATGAGCGGCTTCGATCCGTCCGTCCTCGAGCGCAAGGACCGTGACGAGCTCTCCCAGATCGCCGAGTCTCTCGGCCAGAAGCCGCCGTCGCGCGCCCGCAAGGCCGACATCGTCGACCTGATCCTCCGCCTCGCCGGCGTGGGCGCGGACGCCGGCGCGGGCAGCGGCGACGGCGGACCGGCCGACGAGGAGCCGGCGGCCCAGCCCGCCCCGAAGCCGGCCTCCAAGCCTGCGGCGAGGAACGGTGCCGCAGCGCCGGCCCCCCAGCCGAGCGACGAGGGCGAGGCCGACGACGCGGATGACGCCGACGACACGGACGAGGCCGACGGCCCGACCGACCGGCGCAACGACGAGCCCGCCAGGGACGAGCCTGCGCACGACGAGCCCGACACCCACAACCAACGACCCGAGGCCCGGAGTGGCGACGGCAACCGCGACCAGGACGCCAACCGCAGTCAGGACGCCAATCGCAATCAAGACGGTGGTCGCGGCGGCGACGACGCCGAGCCCGGCAACCGCCGTCGGCGCCGTCGGGGCCGTGGTGGCGACCGTGACCGGTCGTCGCAGGAGGAGACGAACCAGAGCGAGCCGATCGACGTCGATGGGCTGCTCGACCTCCGCGACGAGGGCTACGGCTTCCTGCGCCTGCACGGGTACCTGCCGTCGAAGGACGACGTGTACGTGTCGGTGAAGCAGGTGCGCCAGTTCGGGCTGCGCAAGGGCGATCACCTGAGCGGGAAGAGCCGTGCCGCGAGCCGCAACGAGAAGAACCCGGCCCTGCTGCAGATCGACACGATCAACGGCGCCGCTCCCGACGAGGCGAAGCCCCGGCCGAGGTTCGAGGATCTCACGCCGCTGTTCCCGGACTCGCGGCTCAACCTCGAGCTGGCCGACGACCCGAACAACATGACCGCCCGGATCGTCGACCTCGTCGCCCCCATCGGCAAGGGCCAGCGCGGCCTGATCGTGTCGCCGCCGAAGGCGGGCAAGACCACGGTGATGAAGCAGATCGCCCGCTCGATCGAGGTGAACAACCCCGAGGCCAAGCTCATCGTGCTGCTGGTCGACGAGCGGCCCGAGGAGGTCACCGACATGCGCCGGTGGCTGCTCAAGGGTGAGGTGGCTGCGTCCACCTTCGACCGCCCGAGCGAGGAGCACACCCACGTGGCCGAGCTGGTCCTCGAGCGGGCCAAGCGCATGGTCGAGGAGGGCCAGGACGTCGTCATCATCCTCGACGGCATCACCCGCCTCGCCCGGGCCTACAACCTCTCCGCCCCGGCGACGGGCCGGATCATGTCGGGCGGCATCGACACCGGCGCCCTGTACCCGCCGAAGAAGTTCTTCGGGGCGGCCCGCAACGTCGAGGAAGGCGGCTCGCTGACGATCCTCGCGACCGCGCTCGTCGAGACCGGGTCCCGCATGGACGAGGTCATCTTCGAGGAGTTCAAGGGCACCGGGAACATGGAGCTCAAGCTCGACCGGCGCATGGCCGACCGGCGGATCTATCCAGCCATCGACGTCGAGGCGTCCTCGACCCGGCACGAGGAGCTGCTCTTCGAGCGCAAGCAGCTGCAGCAGGTCTGGAAGCTGCGCAGGGTCCTCTCCGGCCTGAAGGGCGACGAGGGCGGCAGCAACGCCGCCGGCCTCGAGCTCCTCATCGACCGCATGAAGTCGTTCAAGTCGAACGACGCCTTCCTGACCGAGATCGCGAAGGCCCAGACACCGGCCTGATCGTCTGGGCGGCCCGGAATAGGCCGCGGTTGTCATAGATGCCAGAAGATCGCCACACTGGAGCCCCCATGAAGACCGACACCCATCCCGACTACGTCGAGACGCAGGTCCGCTGCTCCTGCGGCAACACGTTCACGACCCGCTCGACCGTTCCCTCGCTGTCGGTCGAGCTGTGCAACGAGTGCCACCCGTTCTACACGGGCCGTCAGAAGCTGGTGGACACCGGTGGCCGCATCGACCGCTTCGAGCGGCGCTACGGCCAGCGCAAGCAGAAGCAGTAGCGCACCCCCGAGCGGCGCCCCATCTCCGCCATGGAGGCCGATCGACGAGCGGCCCTCCTCGGGGCCAAGCTCGGCGCGCTGGTGCACGACGGCTGGTCCGGCGCGTCCGGACGGGCCGGCACGTTCCCCGACGGGGCGACGCTCGTCGACGGTGACCGGGGCTGGGTGCTCGTCGGCGACGACGGCGCCCGGCGCCTCGGGTCCGCGCTCGCGTGGGCCCGGCAGCAGCGCGCCGGCGAGCTGCACCTGCTGGCCGAGGACCCGGCCGTCGCCGGCGTGCTCGCGCGCAGGGCCGGTCGGTTCGCCCGGCCGCCCCAGGTCTGGGTGGTCGACGGACGGTCGGTGCAGCCGGCCGAGCCGGCACCGGTCCCGGTGGCCAGCGTCCCGCCGCCGTCGGCCGAGCTGTTCCGGCCCGTCCTCGCCGACGCCGGTCTCGAGGTGGTGGTCGAGCAGGGGACGCTGCTGGCCGAGGTGAACGGGCTCGAGGTGGCGCGCGTCGTGCCGTCGGGCGGCGACGGCGATGCCCGCATGGAGGTCGGCGTCGGCCGCTTCGACCGCGAGGCGTTCGCGATGATCAACGCCGACCTGCGCGACACCGAGGCACTGGCCAAGGCGGTGGGCATCGTGCGATCGATCCGCCGGCCCGACAGCCCGCGGCACCAGCTCAACCAGCTCGCGCCCGAGCGGTGGCTGCGGGCCGACCACGTCGCCGACCCGTCCCCGCTCGGTCTGTCCTCGCTCGAACCGGTCGAGCCGGTGCTGCCGCGCCAGAACCTGCGTGATCGGGCGGTCGCCTCAGCGATCGGCGAGGGCGCCGACGGCCGGCCGGTCCTCGTCACGTTCTCCAGCGGCGTCGATCTCGAGCTCGTCCCCGCCGCAGCCGACGACCGCGCCATGCACGCGCCCGATGCGCGCCTCGTCCTCGCCGTCCCCGCCCGCGACGTCCATCCCGTCACCGAAGCCCTCGCCGCCGCGCTCACCGAGCCCGCCGAGGTCGTCGCCGTGGAAGGCGGCTGGCAGGGCCGCTGAGCCGTTTTGCCGCCTGGTTCTCCCCAGAACCGGAGAGAACCAGGCGGCAAAACGGTGGAGCGAGGGGATGGAGCGCCACTATGGGGGCGTGGGAACGCTGGCGCGGTGGGTGAAGTACGGCCGGGCGAAGCTCGACGACATGCTGAAGCAGGACAACGAGGAGCTCGACCGGCTCGAGGCCGAGCGGGAGCTCGACGCGGCCGAGCGGCCGTGGGCCCACAGCACGAGCGAGGTGCCGACGCTCGACGAGGTGCGGCAGCGCATCGATCCCGCGGCTGCGCCCGCCACGCCCGCGCAGGAGCAGGTCGAGTTCGATGCGCAGCAGCGCGACGCCGAGGCGCGGCTGACGAAGATCCGCGAGGAGCTCGGGCTCGGCGGTGACGAGCGGCCACCCGATGCTTGACCGGCTGGAGGCCCTCGAGCGCGAGTTCGCCGACGTCGAGAACCGCATGGCGGACCCGGCCATCCACGAGCGCCCGGGCGCGTACGCGCAGCTCGCCAAGCGGCACAAGGAGCTCGAGGCGATCGTCGAGCGCAGCCGCGAGCTGCGCGAGCGCAACGGCGACCTCGACACCGCGCGACAGCTCCTCACCGAGGCGACCGGCGCCGAGCGCGAGGAGATGCGGGCCGAGGCGGAGGCCGCCGAGGCGGACATCGAGCGGCTGACCCGTGAGCTGCAGATCCGGCTCCTGCCCAAGGACGAGAACGACGACCGCAACGTCATCGTCGAGATCCGTGGGGCCGAGGGGGGAGAGGAGGCGAACCTGTTCGCGCGCGACCTGTTCGAGATGTACCGCGCATACGCCGGCCGTCAGGGATGGAAGTTCGAGCTGCTCGGCGCGGACGCGTCGTCCATGGGCGGCTACAGCGACGTGTCGTTCCTGCTCGAGGGCGACGACGTCTGGACCCGCATGAAGCACGAGGGCGGTCCGCATCGCGTGCAGCGGGTGCCGGTCACCGAGGCGCAGGGTCGCATCCACACGTCGTCGGCGACCGTCACCGTGCTGCCCGAAGCCGACGAGGTGGACGTGCAGATCGATCCGAACGACCTGCAGATCGACGTCTACCGGTCCTCCGGTCCCGGCGGGCAGTCGGTGAACACCACCGACTCGGCGGTGCGCATCACGCACAAGCCGACCGGCGTCGTCGTGTCGATGCAGGACGAGAAGAGCCAGATCCAGAACCGGGCTCGAGCACTGCAGGTGCTCCGCTCGCGGCTGCTCAAGGCCGAGCAGGAGCGCCAGGCCACTGCGGCGTCCGACGCTCGGCGCGACCAGGTCGGTGGGGGTGGCCGCTCCGAGAAGATCCGCACGTACAACTTCAAGGAGAACCGGGTCTCCGACCATCGCATCAACCTGACGCTCTACAAGCTCGACAAGGTGCTGGCCGGCGAGCTCGACGAGGTGAGCGACGCGCTCGTGCAGGACGAGCAGACGCGCAGGCTCACCAGCGGCGTGTGACCACCTGGCGGGAGCTGCTGGCCGAAGCTCGCCAGGGGATGCCGGCGCGCGAGGCGCGCTGGCTGGTCGAGGAGGTGTCGGGCTGGGAGGGCCCCGAGCACGCGCTGCACCTCGACGACCCGGTGACGCAGAAGGGCATGGTCCGCTTCGACAAGCTGCTGGCGCGGCGGCTGGCCGGCGAGCCGATCCAGTACGTCCTCGGCCACTGGCCGTTCCGCACGCTCGACCTGATGCTCGACCACCGGGTCCTGATCCCACGACCTGAGACCGAGGGTCTCGTCGACCACGCGATGGCGGTGCTCAACCGCTTCGACGGGCCGTGCATCGCGGTCGACCTCGGCACCGGCTCGGGTGCGATCGCGCTCTCGCTCGCTGCGGAGCACGCGGACGTCGAGGTGGTGGCGAGCGACGTCTCGGCCGACGCGATCGCGGTGGCGCGGGCCAACCTGGCCGGCCTCGGTGGGCGCCCCGCCCGGCGGGTCCGGCTGGTCGTCGGCGACTGGTTCGGTGGGTTGCCCGAGGACATCCGCGGTCGGGTCGACCTGATCACCGCCAACCCGCCTTACGTCGCCGGTGACGACCCGCTCCCGGACCACGTCGCCGACTGGGAGCCGAACGTCGCGATCGTCGCCGGCGAGTCGGGCCTCGAGTCGATCAGTCGCATCGTGGATGAGGCACCGACGTGGTTGGCCGACGGCGGGTCGCTGGTGTGCGAGATCGGCGAGACCCAGGGAGCGTCAGCCAAGGAGCTGGCGAAGGCAGCCGGCTTCGCGAAGGTGGTGGTCCACAAGGACCTCGCCGGAAAGGATCGGGTCCTCGCCGCCCACACCTGAAATTGGCCGGCTTCCCCGCGCCATGCGCGGTCAACCGGGCCAATTTCGACGTGGGGGGTCAGGAATGGGCGGTCTCGGCGTCTTCGAGGTCGACGTCGGTGCTGCGGACGTGGAGGGCGCGCTGGGCGGCGAAGCCACCGACGGCGGCCAGGCTCGAGACGAGGAAGGCGGCCTGGTAGCTGTCGGCCAGCGCGACGACGACGCCGAGCAGGGGAGCGCCGATGCCCTGTGACAGGTCGAAGAACAGCGAGAACGTGCCGACCGCGGAGCTGCGCTCGGACTCGGGCGCGTCGTTGACGACCGCGGAGAACAGCGCAGGGAAGAGCAGCGACATGCCCATGGCCATCGGGATCGTCGCGATGTACACCGCCGCGACCGACCGCCAGAGGCCGAGGATCGCGCCGGCCACGCCGACCGAGATGAGCGCACCGGTCGAGGCGACCCGCCAGCCGAGGCGGTCGGGCAGGCGCGCCGCGAACACGCGGATGAGGAGGACGAGACCGGCGTAGACGAGGAAGACCGGCCCGACGTCGTCGATGCCGATCTGCTCGCCGTACAGCGCGAGGAACGCGCCGAACCCGGTGAAGGGGATGAGCCCGAGCAGCAGCACGAGCCCGGGACCGAGCGCCGCGGGGTGCAGCAGCTTCTGCGGTCCCTCGACCACCTCGGTCGTTCCCCGCGGCGTGCGGGACCCGAGCGCGCAGGCGACGAACGCACAGCACGCGCACATCACGAAGACCGCGTCGAACCCCGACGCGTGCAGCAGGCTCTCGGCCGCCAGCGGGCCGATGGCGAGGCCGGCGTAGAGCGCGACGGAGAAGTACGACGCGGCTTCGCCCCGGCGGTCGGCGGGTGCCATGTCCTGGACCGCGGTTGCGGCACCGACCCACATCGCCGCCTCGCCCACGCCGGTGACGAGCCGCAGCAGCACGAGCTCGAACAGGTTGCCGGCGAAGCCGTAGCAGAGCACCGACGCGCCGACCGTCGCCGAGCCGGCGACCACGAGCACCCGCCGGCCGAAGCGGTCGCCCAGCCTCCCGGCCCACGGTCGCAGCAGCGCGGCCGACACCGCGAACGCGCCCACCCCGACGCCGACCGCGACCCCGCCACCGTCGAGCTCGTCCTCGACGTAGCGCGGCACGATCGGCAGCAGCGCACCCATGCAGGTGAAGTAGGCGAGCGTCGCGCCGGTCACGAGCGCGAACGGGAACGTGACCAACCGCTCGCGTCGCTCCGCCTCCACCGCGCCACCGTAATGTCGCCGCGATGGCAGACCTCGAGCCGTTCCGCGCTCGCGCGGCGGCTGCGCTGCGGGCGGGCGAGGTCGTGCTCCTGCCGACCGACACGGTGTACGGCATCGCCGTGCGGGCCGAGCTCCCGGGTGCGACCGCACGGCTCTTCTCGCTGAAGGACCGGGCCGAGGTCCAGCCGGTCGCGGTCCTCGTCGCCGATCGCGACCAGGCCCTCGCGCTCGCCGCCCGGCCCGACGACGACGCGGTCCTGCGGGTCATGGAGCAGCTGTGGCCGGGCCCGCTCACGCTCGTCCTCCGCCGCGCTGCGGACGCCGAGCAGCTGGAGCTCGGTGGGGATCCGACGACCATCGGCATCCGCTGCCCGGACCACGACTTCGTGCGGGCTCTCGCCGCCGAGGTCGGACCGCTGGCCACCACCAGCGCGAACCGCCACGGGGAGCCGACCCCGGCCAGCGCGGCCGAGGCGGCCGCGTCACTCGTCGGGCCGGTCGCCCTCGTCGTCGACGGCGGACCGGCCGGCACGATCGCGTCGACCGTCGTCGACCTGACCGGCACCGAACCGCGCGTGCTCAGGCAGGGCGCGGTGACCGTCGCCGACATCGAGCGCGCGCTCGCGGGATGATGGTCGCATGACCTTCCGCGTCGGCACGGCCCTGATCATCATCGGGGCGATCTTCATCGTCGCCGGCGCGCTCAACTGGGCGAACGACGACCTGCTGTCCATCGGTGGCGTGGGGTTCGTCGTGTTCGGCGCCGTCGCGATCTGCATCGCCACCGAGAGCACCGACGGCTCGAGCCGCTGACGCGGGTCAGGCGAAGCGGAAGCGGCCCTCTGCGTCGATCTCGCCGCGCCGCCCGACCGGCTCCTCGGTGATGATCACCTGCAACGAGTCCGCGTCGCCGGTCGTGCCCCACGCCCGACGGTCGTCGAGCGTGCGGGTGAGCAGGATGCCGAGCTCGGGCTCGCCGTGGCGGTCGTGCATGACCGTCGCCGCCTCGACGGCGACGGCGCCGGTCCAGTCGGTGGCGAGCTCCACCGAGCCGGCTGCGTCCACCTCGTCCTGCGGTGACGCCCACCGGAACCCACCCGAGCGGGGCGGCTCGGTGGAGTAGACGCCCATCGCGTGCTTCGTGATGAGCCCGCCGTTGGCGGTCACCAGGCCGATCGAGCCGGCGTCGTCGCGCAGCACCCGCTGCATCGTCGCCAAGGAGTGGCTCACGTAGTTGTTCCACGGGCCCCCGGCGAAGCTCAGGCCGCCGGTCACCGTCAGCGGGCGCTCACGATGGTCGAGCCCCAGCTCGTTCGCCGCGACCTGCACCGCGGACGGGAAGCACGAGTAGAGGTCGATGTGCGCGAGCTCGTCGATGCCCACCTCCGCGAGCTCGAGCGCGGTGCGGCCTGCAGCTCGGATCGCCGGTGACCCGTCGAGCACCGGCCGGTTCGACACGTGCGGCGTGTCGTGCGCATCCGCTCCCGCCCAGATGAACACCCAGCGGTCGCGCGGCACGCCGAGCGCCTCGGCCCGCTCGGCCGAGCAGACGATGACCGCCGCGCCCTGCTCGACCGCGCTGTTCGAGTTCATGAGCTTCGGGTAGGGCCAGCCGACCGGCCGGTTGTCCGGACCGAAGGTGCGGATCTCCTCGGCCGAGTAGCGCCGCTGGATCCAGGCGTCGGGGTTGTCGGCGGCCACTGCACTGAACCCGGCCCACAGCTCGGAGAGGTGGACGAGGTGCTCGCCCTGGGTGCGACCGGCCGCGGCGCGGAGCGCGCTCTCGAACAACGGGTACACCTGCACCGGCATCATGACCCCGCGCTCGATCTCGTGCGGGTGCACCATCTGCGGGAAGCCGTCGCCGAGCGTCCAGTCCGGGGTGACCCGCTCGTCC
>JAFBAD010000029.1 GCA_019247975.1 Acidimicrobiia bacterium | reverse complement strand
GGCCCGCTCGGGCACGTCGACCGGCGTGTCGAGCAGCGCGTAGAGCTTGTTGATCCCTGCGCCTGCGGACTGCACCGTGTTGAACAGCTGCGACAGCTGCTGGACGGGGTCGAACAGGTTCGACAGCGAGAGCACGAAGAACGCGATGGTGCCGATCGTGACGATGTTCTTGGTGACCATCCACCCGCCGATCCCGATGACGAGCGCCGTGGTCCCGAGACCGGCGAACTCGATGACCGGCAGGTACCACGCCTGGATCCGCACCGACCGCATGTGCGCGTCGTAGAGCGTGCGGTTGCGGGAACCGAAGCGGTCGACCTCGACCTGCTCGCGGGTGAACGCCTGGATCACCCGCACGCCGGCGATGCCCTCCTGCAACGACGACAGCATCATGCCGATGCGATCGCGGATGGAGAGGTAGGCGCGGTTCGAGTCGCGCTGGAACTTGATGCTCGCGAACACGACGAACGGCACCGGGATCAGGCAGACGAGCAGCAGCTGCCACGACACCGCGGCGAGCACGATCACCGACAGGAAGATGAGCAGCAGGCTCGACATGAACTGGAGCACGCCCATCTGGACGAGGTCCTGCAGCGAGTCGACGTCGGAGGTCATCCGGGAGACGATCACGCCCGCCTTCTCGCGGTCGTAGAAGGGCATCGACAACGCCTGCAGGTGGTCGAACACCCGGATGCGCAGGTCCCGCAGGAAGCCCTCGCCGACCCGACCGACCAGCACCACCTGCACGCGGTTGGCGAAGAAGCCGACCGCCGCGACGATCAGGTAGAGCACCACGCAGACGTCGAGGACGTGGCCGTTCCCCTTCTTGATGCCGTGGTCGATGGCGATCTTCACCAGGTACGGACCGGCGAGGATCATGAGCGTGTAGAGGACGATCAGCCCGATGGCGGCCCGCAGCTGGCGCCGGTAGGGCGCCATCTCCCGCCACGACCGCCGGAGCACCCGGCGTGCCGCGTCACGATCGAGCTGGTCCTCCTCGGAGACTCCGGCCATCGCGTGCATCAGTCGACCACCGCGACGTCTTCCTCGTCGGCCGCCAACCGCTCGGCTTCGCGCTGCTCCGCCGCGGCCAGCACCTCGCGGTAGCGGGCGCTCGACGCGAGCAACTCGGCGTGGCTGCCGGTGGCGTCGACCTTGCCGTCGGCGACCAGCACGACCCGGTCGGCCAGCGCGATCGTCGCCGGCCGGTGCGCGATGACGATCGTCGTGCGGTCGCGCATCACCTCCGTGAGCGCGTCGCGGATCTCGTGCTCCTTGGTCGGGTCGACCGCGGAGGTGGCGTCGTCGAGGATCAGCACGCGCGGGTCGGCGAGGATCGCCCGCGCGATCGCGATGCGCTGTCGCTGACCACCCGACAGCGTGAAGCCGCGCTCGCCGATCTCGGTGCCGTAGGCCTCGGGGAGCTCGAGGATGAACTCGTGGGCGCCGGCCAGCTTGGCGGCCCGCTCGATCGCCTCGATCGGCGCATCAGGATCGGCGAACGCGATGTTGGCGGCGATCGAGTCGCTGAAGAGGAACGTCTCCTCGAAGACGAGCCCCACCGAGCGCCGCACCTCGCGCACCACCGCTGTGCGCACGTCGATGCCGTCGATCAGCACGGCGCCGCCGTCGACGTCGTAGAAGCGAGGGATCAGCTTCGCGACCGTCGACTTGCCGCTGCCGGTCGCGCCGACGAGCGCGATCGACTCGCCGGGATCGACGGTGAGGTCGAAGCCCTGCAGCACCGGCCGGCCGCCCCGGTACCCGAAGGTCACGTCCTCGAAGCGCACGAGCCCGGCGCCCGACGGCAGCTTCACCGGCTTCGGCGGATCGACCACGTCCGGCTCGGTGGACAGGATCTCGTGGACCCGCTGGGCCGAGGCACCGGCCCGACCGGCCTGGGCGACGATCTGGCCGAGCATCCGCAACGGCCAGATCAGCAGCACGACGTAGGCGTTGAACGCGACCAGGTCGCCGAGCGCAAGATGGCCGTCGAGCACCAGGTGGCCGCCGTAACCGAGCACCGCGACCAGGCCGAGGTTCGGCAGCAGCTCGAGCGCCGGCCAGTAGCGCGCACGGATGCGAGCCGACTCGAAGGACACCTCGTAGAGGTCGTCGGCCTCCTCCCGCAGGCGCCGCTGCTGGGTGCCCTCGGCCCCGAAGCCCTTCACGACCCGGACGCCCGAGACCGTCTCCTCCACGACCGCCGCCAGCTCGGCCGACTCCTGCTGGATGCCGACCATCGTCGGGTGGAGCTTCGTGGAGAAGCGCCGGGCGAGCAGGTTGACGAAGGGCAGGGTGCCGAGGGCGAGGAGCGCGAGCAGCGGGTTGGTGCTGACCAGGATCACCGTGACCGCGACGACCGTGACCGCGTTCGAGATCGTGAGCGGGATCAGCACGATGAAGTTCTGGACCTGCTGGAGGTCGGTGTTGGCCCGGCTCATGAGCTGGCCGGTCTGCGCCTCGTCGTGGAACGAGAAGTGGAGCCGCTGGAGGTGGGCGAACATCCGGTCGCGCAGCACCGCCTCGGACCAGCGGGCCTCGCGGAAGGCGTAGTACCGGCGCAACCCGGTGAACACCGCGGAGATGACCCCGGCGAGGGCGATCAGCAGGGCCCAGCGGACGATCGTGTGGAGCTTGCCGACCTCGATGCCGTTGTCGATCGCGAGCTGGACGAGCTTGGGCACCGAGACCTTGCCGAGGGTCCACAGCAGGCCGACCCCGACACCGAGTGCCAGGCCGCGCCGCTGCGTGCGCATCTGGCCGAGGATCAGCCGCCAGCCGTCCCGCGTCGTCGTCTGCTTCTCGCTCGTAGCTCTCTCCCGGGGCGCGGCCGATCCCCATTGACCGACGGGTCAAGGCTACCGACCTCCACCCGGCGGACCCCAAGCGTTACCGTCCTCCCCGATGGCCGTCCTCAGCTCGACCCTCACCTCGAGCCTCACCTCGGGTCGCACGCGATGGATCGCCCCCGCCGCCGTCGGTGTCGCCACGGCTGCGGCCACCACCTACACCGGGGTGCTCGACCCGAACACCTCCCACGCCTTCCCCCTCTGCCCCCTGAAGGCGGTGACCGGCCTCGACTGCCCGGCCTGCGGAAGCCTGCGAGCGGTCCACTCGCTCTGCCACCTCGACATCGCCGGCGCGGCCGACCACAACCTCCTCTTCGT
Organism: Acidimicrobiia bacterium; assembly: GCA_019247975.1. GTDB lineage: Bacteria > Actinomycetota > Acidimicrobiia > Acidimicrobiales > Iamiaceae > JAFBAD01. Next base: position 2,144 of record JAFBAD010000029.1, on the reverse strand, counting down.
GCTCGCGGCGCCGTTCATCGTCGCCGCGTGGGCGTATTGGATGGCCAAGTCCCTGGGCTGGCGGGTGCCGCCGATCACCCTGCCGAGGTACCTCGGGCAGGTGCTGATCTTCGTGGCCATCGCGTTCGCGGTCGTCCGCAACCTCCCGATCCCCGGCCACGCCTTCCTCGACAGCAGCATCGTCTGAGGGACCGCACGAGAACGTCACGCGATCGCGCGCTCCAGAGGCGCACAACTCCGCCGATGAGGACGGCGGAGGTAGGGCAGTGCGGTTCCGGGAGTTGGTACTGAGCGACGCGTCGGGCGGGGAATCACTGCGCCTCGACCTGCATCCGGGGCTGACCGTCCTGTCCGGGCTGCCCGAACCGGCCCGTCGCGAGCTGATCGAGACGTTCATCACCGCCGCGGCCGGCGGCCGCGCCGACCGCGCGCTCACGACCGACGGGCCCGTTGCGCGGGCGTGGCTCGACGCGTTCGGCGGTCGAGGCGACGACGCGCTGGTCGACGAGCTGGCGCGGCTCGACGGGCGGCTCGTCGCGCTCGACGAGTACGACGCCCGCGTCGCCTATCACCAGGCCGCGACCCGCTTCGCCGCGGTCGACGAGGAGCTGTCGCGGCTGACCGAGCTCGAACCGACTGCGGACGACGACGATCGGATCCTGGCCGCGGCCGAGGCGATCGACGCGCTGCAGGAGCGGGTGGCCTCCGCGGTCGACCGGGCCGACCGCTGCCGCCGGGTCGCCGACTGGGCCGGCTCGGTGGTCGACGGGTCCGAACCGGCCCCGGCACCGACCGAGGCATCGTCCGAGCTGGTCGACCTGGCCGATCGCTGCCGCCGGGCGCGCCAGAAGCTGGCCCGGCTCGAACGGGAGCTCTCGACCCACCGCGCCGATGAGCTGTCCCCCGGCCTGGATCGCCGCGTCGCGCTGCTGGCGCCCCTGGACCAGGACCGGCTGTGGGAGGCGCACCGTCGGGTCAAGGATGCCGACGCCCACCTCGCGTCGGCCATCGAACGGCGCTCCGAGCTGGAGGAGGACCTGCCCGACGAGGTCGAGGCGGCGATCGACTCGGCCCACATCGAACGGGTCCGGGCCGAGGAGGTGGTCGCCCGGCGCTGGCGGCCCGGCATCTTCGGTTCGAGCGTGCCGGCTGCGGTCGGCCTCGTCCTCGGGCTGGCGGAGGGGGCGATCGGCGGCGTGCTCGTGATCGTCGGCATCGGCGTCGCGGCCCGGCTCATCGTGACGCCGCGCATCGCGCTCGCCCGTGCGTCGAACGCCGAGCGGCGCGAGCTCGCCCGGGTCGGCGCCGACAGCTACCTCGGCCTCCACCTGCGCCGGCTCGCCGATCCCACCGATCCCGACGCGCCGCACGAGATGGAGGAGATCACCCACGCGCTCGAGGACGCGGCGCGTGAGCAGACCGCGGCGCTCCTCGCGTGGAAGGAGCTGGTCGGCCGGCTGGATCCGTCCGAGGCCGACGGCCTCGAAGCCGAGATCCGGGTCCACGCGGTGCGCTTCAACACCTCGCTCCGCACCGAGACCGACGAGAAGCTGCAGGCCGATCTGCGCGCCGCGGAGGCCGACCTCGCCGCCCGCAACGGTCGACTGGCCGACTCGGCCCGCGAGCTCACCGAGCGGGCCGAGGTGCTGGACCGGGAGGCCGAGACCGCGGCGATCGACCTCATCGCCCGGTTGACCGAGCAGGGCATCGACCCCGACCAGGACACCGGCGCGATCGCGGCGGCGGTGGACGGCCTCCGTGGTGCTGCGACCCAGCGGGGACGCGAACGGAGCGCGCTGCGACCGCGGAGCGAGATCGAAGCCGAGCACGCGGCGCTGACCGACGAGCTGGCCGAGCGTGAACGTCCGGGCTGGGCCGGTGCGCCGCTGCCGCCGCCTCCTCCGGCCGGGAGCAGCCTGCTGCGCAGACGCCGCAGCGAGGTCGTGCGCCGGATGGCGGCGATGCTGCCGACGTCCCCGGAGGCCGGCGGCCCCGATCTCCCGCTCCTGCTGGACGAGCCGCTGGCCGGGCTGGCCGGCGACGAGCTCACCGACGCGCTCGCCCGCACCGCGGCGTCGTCCCGTCAGGTGATCTACCTCACCGAGGACGCGGGCGTCGCGACGTGGGCCCGCGCCCGCTCGGCG
>JAFBAD010000318.1 GCA_019247975.1 Acidimicrobiia bacterium | reverse complement strand
TACCTGCCGCGGGGCTCGGTGGCCGACCGGCTGCACACGACCGGGCCGCTGCCGACCACCGACATCCTGGCCATCGGCGTGCAGCTCTGCGACGCGCTCGAGGCCGCCCACGGCGCGGGCGTGCTCCACCGCGACATCAAGCCCGAGAACGTGCTCGTCGACGCGTCGGGCCAGTGCAAGCTCGCCGACTTCGGCGTCGCCGCGGCGCGCGGGGGCACCGACGGCCGCGACACCGGGCCGGGTCGGGTCATCGGCACCGCGTACCACGTCGCGCCCGAGGTGCTCGAGGGCGGCTCGGCGACGATCGCGTCGGACATCTACTCACTCGGGTCGACGCTGGCCGAGCTCGCGCTCGGGCGGCCGCCGTTCGCCCGGCCCGGTGACGACACGGTCATCCCGATCGTGATGCGGGTCGTGCGCGAGCCGCTGCCCGACCTGCGGGCCGAAGGGGTCGACGACCGGCTGGCCGCGGCGATCGAGCTGGCGATGGCCAAGGAGCCCGGCGAGCGGTTCGGCTCAGCGGCCGCGTTCGGCAACGCGCTGCAGCAGGTGCAGCAACGGGTCGACCTGCCGGTCACGCCGATGCACGCCGAGCGTCCGACGATCCCGCCGCGGCCACCGGCCGAAGCGCCCACGGCGATCGCGCCCGCCGTCGCAGTCACCGCGCCGATCGGGCCCGACGACGGCCCCGACGACGACTACGTCGGTGGCGGCGACGGGCCACGTCGCAGCCGACGGCTGGCGATCATCGTGGTCGTCCTCGCGCTGCTCGCCGCGGCGGCGGCCGCCGGCGTGTGGGCCGTCGGCCGTGACGACAACCCGGCACCGACCACCACCTCGACCAGCAGCACCACGACGACTGCCACCACGGCGACGCCGCCGACCGCACCGCTCCGCGGCGAGCGCTACCTGACCAACACCGCCGCCATCGCGGCCGCCGAGGCGTACAAGGGCCTCGGTCTCCAGGTGGTGGACAGCAACGCGTACCTCGGGCCGAGCGGCCTCGGCGTGCTCGTGGCCCGGGTCGACGACGGCCGTTCGTACCTCGTGATCTTCTTCGACGGCCACCTGATCGGCCTCGACTTCTCCGAGCCGAGCTGGTCCGTCCGCGTCGTGGATCAGACGCCCGACACGATCACCGTCGACTACGGGCTGTACGCAGCGAACCAGTCGGCGCCGGCGCCGACCACCGGCGTGAAGCGCATCACCTTCCGCTGGGACCCGTCGCGCGCCCGGCTCAGCCCGGAGAACGGGCCCGTCCCCCCGACCGACCGGGGCGTCGACCAGCACCGCTGAGCGCCCGGGAGTGCCCGAGGCGGCGGGGACCCCGCCGGTAGGTTTGGCCTGTGCCCGAGGCACCCCGCCGGAAGCCGCCGGCCTCTCCAGATCGCCGGAAGCTGCTGGTCGCCGGGGCGTACGCCGCGGTCAACGCGGCCGTCGTCGCCGGTCTCGGACGGCACGGCGGCGGCGACAAGGCCGAGGCGAAGCCCCGCGCCAAGGGGCCGACGACACCGGGCACGGTGGCCGGCGCCCCGACGGTGCCGCCCGACGACCACGTCTACGACCTCGTGATCAAGGGCGGCCGGGTGGTCGACCCGGACTCGGGTTACGACCGCATCGCGAACGTCGGGATCGACGGGGCCACGATCTCCTCGATCAGCGAGGGCACGCTGAAGGGCCGGTCCTCGATCGCGGCCGCCGGCAAGATCGTCGCCCCCGGCTTCATCGACCTGCTGTCCTACGAGCCGGCCGACAAGGGGGCGACGTTCAAGATCGAGGACGGCGTCACCACCAACCTCGGGATGCACGGCCTCAACAGCCACGCCAAGGACTTCTTCGACCTGTACACGAACAACTGCCTCGTCAACTTCGGCGGGGCGTTCGACGAGCCGTGGATGCGCAGCGAGGTCGTCGGCCTCGGCGTCGACGAGAAGCCGAGCAGCTACCAGATCGGCCAGCTCGCCGACCTCGCCCGCCAGGAGCTGCCGCAGGGCTGGATCGGGGTCGACTTCGAGCCCGAGTACGCCCCGGGCACCACCTTCGAGGAGATGGTCGCGATGGCGAAGGTGGCGAAGGAGTTCGACGTGCCGTGCTTCTTCCACGGTCGCTACTCCGCGGTCGGCACCAACGCGGCGACGCTCGACGAGATCATCAACGTCGGCAAGGAGAGCGGCGCCGCCGTCCACGTCGAGCACATCATCAGCACCGGCGGGACCTTCGACATGGCCGCCTCGCTCGCCCGGGTGGAGAAGGCCCGGAACGAGGGTCACGACGTCACCGCGTGCATGTACCCCTACAACTACTGGGCGACCTACATCCAGTCGCCGCGGTTCGCACCGGGCTGGCAGGAGCGGTTCCGCATCACCTACGGCGACCTCCAGGTCGCCGGCACGGTCGACCGCCTCACCGAGTACACGTTCAACACGTACCGCGACAGCGGCGACGTCGCCGACAACAAGCTGACCGCCGCGTACGCCATCCCCGAGGCCGACGTGGACACCTGCATCCAGTGCCCGTGGGTGATGATCGGCAGCGACGCCATCATCACGACCGGGAACAACCACCCTCGCGCCACCGGGTGCTTCTCGCGCACCCTCGGCGTCTACGCGCGTGAGAAGAAGCTGATCTCGATGCACGAGGCGATCGGCAAGATGACGATCCTCCCGGCCCGTCGCCTCGAGAAGACGGTGCCGGCGCTGCGCAAGAAGGGGCGCATCCAGCGGGGTGCGGACGCGGACATCACGATCTTCGATCCCGCGACGGTGATCGACCGCTCGACCGTTGCGCGCCCTGCGGTCGCCTCGGCCGGCATCGACTACGTGCTGATCGCCGGCCAGGTGGTGAAGGACCCGGACGGGCTCGACTCGTCGAAGAAGCTCGGCCAGCCGATCACCGGCGTCTTCTGAGCGCCCTCAGCTGCGGCCGGTCACGACCGGGCCGTGCTCCCGGCAGCGACCCCGGTAGCCCGCCGGGGTGACGACGACCGCGAGGCGGGTGCCGCAGGTCGGGCAGAAGCGGGGCGGGTCGAGCTCCCGGGCGCAGCCGTCGCACTCCGCCCGCGGCCGCCCGCAGCCGGTGCAGCGGGCGGTCGGGTCCACGACGATCAGATGGCGGCGCTCAGCGCGCCGACCGGCATGCGGAGGTCGGCCAGCATCTGCAGGTCCTCCTCCGGCGACCGGCCGAGCGTCGTGAGGTAGTTGCCGACGATCAGCGCGTTGATGCCCGACGTCATGCCGAGGGCCTGCAGGTCGCGCAGCGTCACCTCGCGGCCGCCGGCGTAGCGGAGGATGACCGAGGGCAGCGCGAGCCGGCACAGCGCGATCCAGCGGATCGCCTCGAGCGGCTCGGTCAGCGGCATGTCGCCGAGGGGCGTGCCCGGTCGCGGGTTGAGGAAGTTGACCGGCACCTCGGCCGGGTCGACCTCACGCAGCTGGAGCAGCAGCTCGACCCGCTGCTCGGTGGTCTCGCCCATGCCGAGGAGCACGCCGCAGCACAGCTCCATCCCGTACCGGCGGACGAGCGCGCAGGTGTCGGCCCGCTCGTCCCAGGTGTGGGTCGTCACGATCCGGCTGAAGTGCGAACGGGCGGTCTCGAGGTTGTGGTTGTAGCGGTGCACCCCGCCCTCGGCGAGGCGGCGGGCCTGGTCCTCGCTGAGGATGCCGGCGCTCACCGCGACGTTCAGCCCGGTCCGCTCCTTCACGATCGGCACGAGCTCGAGGATGCGCTGCATCGTCCGCTCGTCGGGCCCCTTGATCGCGAGCACGATGCAGAACTCCGACGCGCCGAGCGCCGCCGTCTCCTGCGCGGCCGCCAGCACCTCGTCGGTGTCGAGGAACGGCGTCGCCTTCACGGGCGTGTCGAAGGCCGACGACTGCGAGCAGAAGTGGCAGTCCTCCGGGCACCCACCGGTCTTCGCCGAGAGGATCCCCTCGACCTCCACCTGCGGACCGCACCACGCAAGCCGCACCTGGTGGGCCAGCGCCGCGAGCGCAGGCACGGACTCGTCGGGGACCCTCGCCAGCGTGGCCAGCTCGTCGCCGTCGAGCATCCGGCGCTCGTCGAGCAGCGCCGCCTCCGCGGCGTGGATCGCGCGCCGCGCTTCGTCCGCATCCAGCGGCTCGATCGCCTCGACCCGCCCACGCCGTGGGGTGAACGTCACCTGCTCCATCGTCACGGCGGGCGAGCCTACGGGCTCGGGTCAGCCGCGAACGAGGTCGGTGACCTGACGCAGGTGGTCGGGGTTGCCGCTCACGAGCATCGTGGTCATGGCGACCTTGCGCCAGCGGGCGTCGAACTCCTCGCGCACCTTCTCGATCGGGCCGACGAGCGCGACGTCTTCGACCAGCTCGAGCGGCACGGACCGGATCGCTTCGTCCTTCTTGCCGGCGAGGAACAGATCCTGGATCTTCTCGACCTGCTCGGCGTAACCCATGCGGGCGAAGAGGTTGGCGTGGAAGTTGACCTCGCGGGCGCCCATGCCGCCGATGTAGAAGCCGAGTGACATCCGCACCATGTCGGCGGCCGCGTTCACGTCGTCGTTGACGACGACCTGGATCATGTTCGGGATCTCGAAGTCCTCCCGGGTGCGGCGGGCACCTGGACGGGCGAACCCCTCGTCGAGGCACTGGCGGTAGTGCTCGTCGAGCTTCGGCGACAGGAAGATCGGCAGCCAGCCGTCGGCGATCTCCGCGGCCATGGCGACGTTCTTCGGACCCTCGGCGCCGAGGAAGATCGGGAGGTCGGCCCGCAGCGGGTGGGTGATCGACTTGAGCGGCTTGCCGAGGTCCATCGTGCCCTCGCCCCGCAGCGGCACCTGGTAGTGGTCACCCTGGAAGTCGAGCGGCTCCTCGCGGGCGAGGATGCGCCGGATGATCTCCACGTACTCGCGCGTGCGGGCGAGGGGCTTCGGGTACGGCTGGCCGTACCAGCCCTCGACGACCTGCGGGCCGGACGCGCCGAGTCCGAGGATCGCCCGACCGCCGGACAGGTGGTCGAGCGTGAGCGCGGTCATCGCGACCGTGGTCGGCGTGCGACCCGAGATCTGGGTGACCGCGGTGCCGAGCCGCATCTTCGAGGTCTGCGAGCCGTACCAGGCGAGCGGGGTGAAGCAGTCCGAGCCGTAGGCCTCCGCGGTCCACATCGAGTCGAAGCCGAGGTCTTCGGCCGCAGCGATCTGCTCGGCCACCCCGACCGGCGGCCCCGAGAACCAGTAGCCCAACACCAGACCCAGCTTGAGATCGCCATCAGCCATGGCTGGATACTAACTAGAACCTGTTACAGTTTTCTGCTGTGAGCATGCCCACCGACGTCGGTGTCGTCGACTTGATGCTGAGCATCCCGAGAGGCAACGAGAAGGACTGGTACCAGTTCCTCAAGCCGCAGCTCCGGGAGGAGTCGAAGGACTACGAGTTCCCGGTGCAGTACATGTTCAAGGACGTGCCGCACCTCGACCCCGGCAAGAACGACCCGGTCGATCTCACGCTGCACCTGATGGACCAGTACGGCATCGACAAGGCGATGGTCGGCGTCGGCCTCGGCGACCCGAACCGCAACCGCGGCGCCGGCGACATGGACGCGGTCACCAAGCATCCCGACCGGTTCATCCCGTCGCTGAACGTCGACCCGAACCACGGCATGGACGGCGTTCGCGACCTGGTGAAGGCCTACGAGACCATCGGGATCAAGGCGGCCACCGCGTTCCCCGCGGGCTGCAACCCGCAGGTCCCGATCAACGACAAGAAGTTCTATCCCTTCTACGCCAAGTGCGTGGAGCTCGACATCCCCATCTGCGTGTGCACCGGGGTGTGCGGGCCGCGGGTGCCGTCGGCCTGCCAGGAGACGTTCCTCATCGACGAGGTCTGCTGGTACTTCCCGGAGCTGAAGTTCGTGATGCGCCACGGCGCGGAGCCGTGGGCCGACGTCGCCGCCAAGCTCATGTTGAAGTGGCCGAACCTCTACTACTCGACCAGCGCGTTCGCCCCCCGCTACTACCCGAAGGAGATCCTCGACTTCGCCAACACGCGGGGCGCGGACAAGGTCATGTACGCGGGCTACTTCCCCATGGGCCTGTCGCTCGATCGCATCATGCGCGAGCTGCCCGACGTGCCGCTCAAGGCCGACGTGTGGCCGAAGTTCCTGCGTGAGAACGCGATGCGGGTCTTCAAGCTCGACTGAGATGCAGCAGCACCGCTACCCGTTCCCGATGCCCTTCGGGTGGTTCTCGGTGGGCTACGTCGAGGACTTCCCGGCCGGCTCCGCCCGCGCCACCTACTACTTCGACCGCCACCTCGTCGCGTGGCGCGACGACGCCGGCGAGATGCACGTGCAGGACGCGTTCTGCCCGCACCTCGGTGCCCACCTCGGGCACGGAGGGACCGTCGAGGGCTGCGAGCTGCGCTGCCCGTTCCACGGGTGGAAGTTCGACGCCGAGGGCACGAACACCGACATCCCCTACAGCGACCGGGTCAACCGGAAGGCGCAGCTGCGCACGTACCCGGTGGCCGAGCGGAACGGCTTCGTCCTCGTCTGGTACCACCCCGACGAGAAGCCGCCGTCCTGGGACGTCGACGAGGTCCAGGACCTCCACACCGGCGAGTTCAGCGGCCCGATCCGCACCCACCACGTCGTCAACGCGGGCGTGCAGGAGATGGGCGAGAACGCGGCCGACTCGGCCCACTTCCGCTACGTCCACAACACCGAGACCGTCCCCGAGATCGAGCACTACGAGCTCGACGGGCACCGCTCGATCATGAAATCGCGCCAGCGCTTCCCGACACCCCGTGGTGTGGTCGACGGGCGCATCGACACGCTGGCCGACGGTCCGGGCGTGAGCATCGTGCGCTTCAGCGGCATCGTCGACACGCTCCTCGTCACCTCGTCCACCCCGATCGACCCGGAGACCACCGAGACCCGCTTCGACTTCTACGTGCGCGACCTCGGCGACGAGGCGACCAACTCGTCGGTCGGCCTCGCGTTCGCGCAGGAGGTCGACCGGCAGTTCGCCGAGGACACCCCGATCTGGGAGCACAAGGCCCACCTCGTACGGCCTGCGCTGGCCGACACCGACGGCCCGTTCATGAAGTTCCGCAAGTGGTACTCGCAGTTCTACGCAGAGCCGGTGAGCGACGACCGGCTCGTGTACCCGCCGCCGTTCTGGCCGGACAAGGTCGACGACGCGCCGGCGAAGGCGACCGCCTCGGCGAAGTACGGCGGCTCCGAGTAGCTGCTACTTCGGCGCGAACTGCACGCCCAGCGCTCCGACGCCGCTCAACCCGTTGGGCGGGGTGGCGCTCCAGCTGTAGGCGAACTGGTTGGCCTTGCTCCCACCCGGAGCGAGCGCGACCGACGCATCGGCCGTCTTCGGACCGGTGATCACGGCTCCGTCCAGCACGGTACCGTTCGGCCGGAGCCGGCCGGCCCAGATGTCGTCACCCTCCTCCCACGCCACCAGGTAGTTCCCGTTGAAGGTGATGGCCGGGTACAGCTGCTCACCGTCGGCCTGCACGATCGGGGCGACGGTCGCATCGGCATCGAAGTCGGTGATCCGGGCGCTCCACACGTCCGTACCGTGGTCGGTCCCCGGGTAGCGGAGGTTGAAGGCGATGAGGAAGTCGCTGCCGTTCGACGCGATCACCGGCCACGAGAGCTCGAGATCGCTGTCTGGCGAGGAGACGATGTCACCGCTGAACGCGACGGTCCCGTCGGGACGGATGGCCCGGCCGCTGATGGACTCGCCCGTGTCCTGGCTGCGGAACACGGTCAGGTAGGTCGATCCGTTCCACGCCACGTCCGGTCGGGAATCGTCGGAGGAAGAGGATGTCGAGTCGTTGCTGAGCCGCCGACCCGACCCGTCGAGGAGCGCGCCTGCCTTGGTCACCCGCTGGCCGTAGATGTCGACGTCGGTCTTGAGGTTGCGGAAGTCCTCCCACACGACCAGGAACTGGCCGTTCGCGCCCGCCGCCACGCTGGGTCCGACCTGGTCTGCGGGTGTGCTGCTGATCGTCAGCTCGGACCCGAGCAGGCCGC
>JAFBAD010000302.1 GCA_019247975.1 Acidimicrobiia bacterium | reverse complement strand
CAGGAGATCGAGTGGCTCCCGCCTCGCCATGAGGAGACGACCCGCACGACCTACCTGGAGATCCCGGCCGTGTCCGAGACGCTCGGGGTGCTGGGGTCGCGCCCCGAGTGGATGTGGGGGCTCGAGCACGGCGTGAACGAGGCCGGCCTCGCGGCCGGCAACGCGACCATCTACACGACCCTCGACCCGCGTGGCTTCCCCGACGCGCTGACCGGCATGGACCTCGTGCGCCTGGCGCTCGAGCGGGCCGAGAGCGCGACGTCCGCGGTCGACGTGATCACGTCGCTCATCGAGCTCCACGGGCAGGGCGGCTCGGGGCACGATGGTGCGCACCGGCCGTACTGGTCGTCGTTCCTGGTCGCCGATCCGTCCGCCGCGTTCGTGGTGGAGACGTCCGGCCGGGAGGTCGCGGTCGAGCCGGTGGAGCGGACACGCGCGATCTCCAACCGAACGACGATCCCGTCCTTCGACGCCGAGCACCGCCACCCTCGCCAACCGGTCGAGACGCTGGTCGATCCCCGCTGGCGGGCGTCGCGAGCCGTGCTGGCCGACGAGCCGGTGACCACCGACGCGCTCCAGGCGCACCTCGCGTCGCATGCCGGCGGTGAGGACGGGTGGACGGTGTGCATGCACGCCGAGGATCTGGAGGAGACGACCGCGGCGATGGTCGCCGAGCTCCCCCGAGGCGCCTCGCCCCGGGTGTGGTTCGCGCAGGGCTCCCCGTGCCGGAACCCGTTCGTGCGGAGGACGTGGCTGTGAACATCGCGTTCGGCACCGACGAGCGGACCGCGCTGACCGACGGGCTGCGCGCCTGGCTGCACGACGCAGGTCACGAGGTGATCGACTGCGGCGACGGCGACCCGTGGCCGGACGTCGGTCGCTCGGTGGGGGAGGCGGTCGCGGAGGGACGTGCGGAGCGCGGGGTCGTCTGCTGCTGGACCGGCACCGGGGTGTCGATCGCGGCGAACAAGGTGGACGGCGTGCGAGCCGCGCTGTGCACCGATGCGGAGACCGCGCGCGGGGCACGCCGCTGGAACGACGCGAACGTCGTCGCGCTCGGCCTGCGCCTCACGTCGATCACGGTCGCGCACGAGATCGTCGACGCGTTCCTGGCAACCGATGTCGATCCCCAGGAGCGCGACGTCATCGACCGGCTCTCCTAGATTCTGGGGATGCCGAAGTACGTGATGCTCTCGACGCTCGGTCCCGACGGGTTCGCACGCCTCCGGGAGAACCCCGAGCGCATCCACGAGGTCACCCACGAGGTCGAGTCGATGGGGGTCACCGTCCTCCACCAGTACGCGCTGCTCGGCACCTACGACTTCATCAACGTGATCGAGGCGCCCGACGACGTGACGATGTCGCGGGTGGCAACCACGCTCGCGTCGCGCGGCACGCTCAAGACCCACACGTTCTCGGCCATCGAGGTCGACGACTTCATCGCCGGTCTGGCCAACCGGCCGGACGGCGCGAGCTAGGGGTTCAGACCCACCAGAACGAACTGCGGTGGCGCCGGACGTCATCGAACGCGAAGACGGCCGGGAGGGTGGTGCGGTCGGAGGTCCGCTCCAGGCGGTAGCCCTCGTCGGTGACCTCTGCGACCTGGAACCCGGGCGCCCACGAGCGGTCGTAGCCCGTGCGCACGTCGACCTCGGTTCCCACTGCCAGCGCCGGCCGAGCGTGCTCGGCCGACCCCTGGTCCTCAGGCATCGGCCCGAACTCTATGAGCGCGCGATCCGGTTCGCCGGACGCGCGGGAGGGCGCGGTGAGGAGGGGGGTCTCCGCCATGGGCATCACGATACGACTGGCAGTCAACCCCCTTTTCTCAGGGGGCACTCAGCTCGCGGCGAGCGCCTCACCGACGGCGCCGGAGCGCGAGCGGGCCGGGGGTACCGTGGCTGCGTGTCCTCCGCGACGACGACCGCGCCGAAGCTCCGCAAGGCGCTGAAGCGTCGGGCGCCCGGGCTGTCGGTCGAGCGGGAGCTCTGGGAGCAGGGCCACGAGGTCGTCGTGGGGATGGACGAGGTGGGTCGCGGCTCGTGGGCGGGCCCGCTCACCATCGGCGCGGCGGTGCTGCCGAAGGACAAGCGGGTCAACAAGATCCGCGACTCGAAGGCCCTCAC
>JAFBAD010000024.1 GCA_019247975.1 Acidimicrobiia bacterium | reverse complement strand
TCTTCAAGATCACCGCCACCTACAAGGACGAAGGCGGCACGCCCCGGTCGGTGCACTACACGTCGTCGACCGCCTCGTTCGGCGGGGTCGACGGTGCGTACTCCCCGACGTCGGTCACGCTCGAGATCGACTACACGGCGTGCGATCCGGGCGTGAGCGACACCTGCACGCTCGCGGTGACGGCCTCGCCGAAGTAGAACCCGCCGCTCAGGTGACCGGCGTGTAGAAGGCCCGGCCGTCGCGCTGCTCGATCTGCACCTCGGCGCCGACGAGGTTCGCCCCCGCGAGCTCCTCGACCAGCGCGGGATCCGACGGGCGAGCCCCGATGCGGGCGCCGTCGTCGAAGCGGGCGATGACCGGCGCGGCTACCGGGCCGGTGTCGCGCTGGTGGAGGACGGTCATCGCGTCGACGACCGCGAGTCCCTCGCCGTCCGGCCGGGGCACCGGTCCGCCGTCGACCTCGCCGATGTCCAGCGATCGGAACGGTGCATCGTCGGTGGTGAACAGGCCAACCGAGAAGTCGGTGACCATGCCACCGACGCCGACGACCGCGCCGATGGAGCCCGGCTCGGCCCGCGCCTCCTCGACCATGCAGGTGAGCGCGTGGAGCGTGTACGACGCGCCCGGCCCGCCGAAGTAGGGGAGCCCGCCGGTCACGGTCTTCGGGCGGGGATCGTCGTCGCCCAGCCCGAAGGCGCGTGTGGCGAGCTGCACGGCAGCGGGGAAGCACGAGTACAGGTCGAAGCGGTCGATGGTGCCCACGTCGACCGCGGCGAGCGACAGCGCCTCCTCGATCGCGTGCTCGAGCGCCAGCGAGCGGCTGATCGAGGGCCGGGTCGACGGCGGCCCGGGCTCGGACCCGGTCGTGATCGAGAGCGGACGGACGGCGGCCCCGCTGCCGGCACCACCCGCGGTCACCACGATCGCGGCGGCGAGGTCGACGGTCGGGAACGAGCACATCAGCTTCGTGTAGGGCTGCGCGATCATCCGGTTGGACGTGCTCGGGGTCGCGATCTCCTCGGGGGTGCGCTCCTTCGGGAACCACGCCAGCTCCGGGCGGCGGGACGCGACGGCGGTGAAGGGGGCGAGGAGCTCGCCGAGCCGGCGTCGGTGCTCGGCCGGATCGGTCCCCGCGTGCAGCGCGCTCTCGACCAGCGCGAAGTAGGCCGACGGAAGCCCCGCGCCGGCTGCGACCTCCGGCAGGTAGCGAAGGTGCTCGGGCCAGTCGCGGCGTCGCTCGGCGTCCACCCGGCCGCCCTCGGACCCCTGTGACCAGCGGGCGGTCGGGAGCGCCGGGGGTTCCATCCCCCGGTGGCGGGCCCGTCGCACGGACGCGTCGGCGATGCCGCCGGCGATCACGACCACCTTCGCCTCACCGGCGGCGACCGCGCGACACGCGTCGGCGAGCAGCTGCTGCGCACCGGCACCGCTGTAGGAGGAGTCGTCCCGCAGGCCCGGCCGCACCCCGAGCCGCTCGGCCAGCAGCTCGCTCGTCGGGCGGGAGGCCCAGACCGACATCGGTGCTGCGAGCACCCCGTCGACCTCGTCACGGGTGGTGCCGGCGTCGTCCAGCGCGGCGTCGACGGCCTCCTCGATGAGGTCGAGCGGGTGGACGATCCGATCGTCGTCGTGGTTCGCGACCTGGCCGACGCCGGCGATCACGGGGTCCGGCCGGGCGGTCATAGGGGATCAGTCAACCCCAGCCGACGCTCGGTCAACGATGTGAGCGGCCCCAGCTCAGGCTCGACAGCATGTTCACGGCGCCGGAGTGCACCGGGTTGCCGTTGAGCTTGATGGCCGTCTTCTGCATCGCCTCGAGGATCTTGTCCACCTTCGCGGTCGGCGACTGCGCGATGAGGAGCGCGGCCTGACCCGAGACGAAGGGTGCGGCCATCGAGGTGCCGGCCCACACCGCGAAGACCCCGTGGGGCAACGGGCCGACGATCTGCTCGCCGGGCGCGGCGACGTCGGCCCAGTCCCCGTAGTTCGAGAAGCGGGACAGCTGCGTGTCGCTCGGTGCGAGGGCGCTCACCGCGATCAGCTCGGGCTGGGACGCCGGGTAGTACAGGTGCTTGTCGCTCTCGTTCCCCGCGGCAGCCACCACGACGACACCGGCGCGACGGGCCTGCCGGATCGCATCCCGCAGGAGCGGCGACGCGAGCTTCTGCTGCGTGCCGAGGCTGAGGTTGATGACGTTCGCGCCGGCACCGACCGCGTCGTCGATCGCCTGCGCGATCGTGAACACCCGGCCCCGACCGTTGGCGTCCAGGACCCGCTCGGGGATGATCCGGGCGTCGGGGGCCACCAGCGAGACGAGGCCGCTCACGAAGGTGCCGTGGCCGGCGGCGAGACCGGCGGTGCCGTTCATCACGTCGGACGTGTCGGCGTCGTCATCGACGTAGTTCCACCCCGGCAGGAGCTTGCCCGCCAGTGCCGGCTGGTTCGGATCGGCTCCGGTGTCGAGCACCGCGACCTTGACCCCCGCACCCGTGCTGCTGGCGTGCGCAGCCGCCAGCTGGAGGAAGGAGGCGGCCGGCTGGTTCTGCCAGCGGCTCATGTCGGTGCTCGGCGATGACGGGCCGCCCTCGGGCCACGCGTGGAGCTGCCGGTCGTCGGCCAGCGACACGTCCAGGTTCGGCTCGGCGAAGATCACGTCCCGGCGGGCCGAGAGCCGCTTCACGAGATCGGCTTGCGCTGCGGCGTCCTGCTCGGCTGGGTCGGACCACCGCACGAGGTAGATGCCCCGTGACGCAAGTCCTCCGTCGTCGACCGAGATGGGCAGCTCGCTCGCCAACTGGTCGATGGTCGCTCCGGCCGACCGGTCGATCTTCACGATCACCTGGAACGCGGCCGCCGGGGTGACCACGTCGGGCGAGAAGGTCTGGTCGGCGCTCCACGCCCCCGGTCCGGTCGTCGCGTAGTGCCAGCGGAGGTGGACGGCGTATCCGGGGACGCTCGCGTCGAGCGAGGTGGTCAGGGATCCTCCGCCGGCGAGGGAGACCGCCGTCCCTCCGCAGAGGTCCGGGACCGCGATGCTGCCCTGGAAGGTGTTGGGGTCGTCGGGCTTGTCGCTCGGGAGCCAGGCCCCGGCGTTCGCGGCCAGGACGTACGGACCGCCGGCCAGCGGCACCGTGATCGTCCCACCGGTTCCGCCGTGCGGGCACGACGCCGCGAAGGTCACCACCGCGTCGGTGAGCTCGAGCATCATCGCGGGGTGCGGACCCGGCACAGACAGGGTGAACCCGGCCCGGAGCAGCGATCCGGGGAGCACCTCGACGTTCCCGAGCATCGCCTGGGTGGGTGTCGTCGTCGGAGCGGCGACCGCGGAGCTGAAGCAGAGCAGGCAGGCGACGGCCGCGACCACGATCGCCAGTCCCGATCGGGGACCGTTGGCCCGGCGTCGGTCAGCTGCCATGGCGATCTTCCTCTTCTCCGGCGCCGATGGAGGCGCCGACGTAGGTGAACGGCGCCCAGTGGAACGGGTGCTCGTGGCGCTCGGCGGCGGCCGAACGGGCTGCCCGCAGGGCGCGTGCCGGAGCCGTGCCCTCGACGAGGCTCTCGTAGAGGTCGGACATGGTCGCGGCCGTGACGGTGTCGTCGACCAGCCACTGGCTGACGATCGCGCCGCCGGCCCCCGCCGCGAGGAACGCCCATGCGAGGCCGACCGGTTCGGCCGACTCGTGCGCCGTGCGGCCGGACTCACAGGCGCTCAGCGTGACCAGCGAGCCGCGCAGGTCGAGGTCGAGGAACTCTGCGGTGGTGACCCAGCGGTCGGCGAGCCGGAGGGCCGAGAACATCGGGTTGGCCGCCCGGAACAGGCCGTGGCAGGCGACGTGGACGAGGGCCGCGCCCGGGACCTCGGCGGCCAAGCGGGCGATGGTCGCCGCTTCCCCCGCGAGGACATCAGCCCCGGGGAGGAGCTGCGCGACGCGGTCGACCTCTGCGGCGACGGTTGGGACCTGGTCGTCGGACACGGAGACCACCACGCCCCGGGCCCCAGGGGCCAGCACCAGCTCGCGTGGGCCTGACCCGATCGTCGGGGTGATCGTCGTGGTCCACCGCTCGTTGAGGTAGCGCCGGCCGTCGTGCAGCGCGTGGAACGGCAGCTGGTGGAGTCGGCGGTGCGGCACGACGACGAGCTCCTCGTCCGAGAGCTCTTCCAGGAGCGGTCGGACCGGCTCCACCACCAGGCGGTACAGGTCCTGGAGCGCGTGCAGCGCGGTCGCCGCCAGCGCCCGCTCGTTGCGGCGGGCGAACTCCGCGCCGACCTGGAACCGCTGCCACTGCGCATCGAGGGCCTCGAGCGCCCGGTCCACCTGACCCGTGGCGCCGACCAGCCGGCGCGCGAGCACGCTCCCCTCGGAGACCACGAACACGACGATGTCGTCGCCGACGACGTGGTAGGCGAGGGTCGGGACCGTAGAGCCGGTTCCGGCCGGCAGTGACGAGGTTGCGCCGAGAGGTCCTGCGTCGGCGGTGCGCTTGAGCCGCTCGACCGCGATCTCGCGCTCCAGGCGCTCCGCCTGCTGCTGCATCAGCGACCGCCGCGTCGGTTCGATGTCGCGGCTCAGCGCCGTGTACGTGGCGCTGAGGTCGACCTGCAGCGCGGCGAGCGCATCGTCGTCGGTGTGACGAGCGGCCCGGTCGCCCGACCGGCGGGCGACGCCGGCGACGAGGTCGGTGAGCGTGCGCGCCTTGGCCTCGTCGGCGAGCCGGCACGCCTCTCGCGCGTCGTCGCCGTGCGCGCGGCTGATCAGCACGTCGACCAGCTCGTCGTGCGCCTCGGCCATCTCGGCACGGACCGCGATGCGGGTCGACGGATCGACGAGGTCTGCCCCCCAGCCCTGGGCGAGGTCGATCGCGTCGCGCAGCGCGTCGACCGCGCCGCCCGGATCGCCCGACCGACGGCGGTGCCGACCCAACCGGAGGCGATGCGCGTAGCGGAGCTGAGGGAGCTGCAGTCGATCCACGAGCGAGTCGGCTGCGTCCAGGTGGCCGGCGGCGCCGGCTTCGTCGAGGTCTGCGAGGAGCAGCGTGGCCCACGTCTCGGACACCGACCATCCGCCCCGTCCTGCGTCCTCTGCCGCCCGGGTGGCGATCGCGATGGCCCACTCCCGTTCGCCTCGGAGCTCGGCCAGCCTGGCCTGGGTGACGTGGACGCGGTTGAGGTGCTGCCGGTCGCCGACCTGGTCGAGCATCCGCTCGGCCTGCACCAGTGCGACCGCCGCCTCGTCGTGCGCGCCGCCCGCGATCCGGGCGTGCGCCAGGGTGAGCTGCCCGAGCCCGGC
>JAFBAD010000247.1 GCA_019247975.1 Acidimicrobiia bacterium | reverse complement strand
GCGCTCCACCCGGTGCTGTCGGTGCGCGTCCGGCGGTGGCTGTGGCCCGTCGTCATCGTGCTCGTGCTCGCGATCGGCGTGTCGCGCCTGATGCTCGGCGTCCACTTCCTGAGCGACGTGATCGCGGGCTACGTGCTCGGCCTGGCGTGGCTGTTCGCCGCCGTTGCCGCATTCGAGGCGTGGGCGAGACACGAGGCAGAGTCACCTCCGTGACGCATGTCCGAGTGATCGTCAACTGCGGTGCGGGATCGGTCGACGACGACGCGACCCGCGAGCAGTGCGACGAGATCAGCAAGGCCTTCGACGCCACCGGTGCCTCCTGCGACATCGAGTTCGTCCAGGGCGACGACCTGGAAGACGCGATCGGGAAGGCGGCCGACGAGCAGCCCGACGTGGTCGTCGTCGCGGGAGGTGACGGCTCGCTCGGCACCGCGGCTGCGGTCCTCGCCGAGCGCGACACCCCGCTCGGGGTGCTGGCCCTCGGCACGTTCAACCACTTCGCCAAGGACCTCGGCATCCCCCTCGACGTGGAGGAGGCGGCCGCCGCGATCGTCGACGGCACGACGACACACGTCGACGTCGTCGAGGTCAACGGCCGCTGCTTCGTGAACAACTCGTCGCTCGGTGTGTACCCGGAGATGGTGGCGGTGCGCGACCGCATCCGTGACCAGCGGGGGTGGGGCAAGGTCCGCGCCGTGCCGGTCGCGGCGTGGCGGGTCCTGCGTCGCTTCCCGATGCGCCGGCTGCACATCCGGGCCGACGGGTACGACGCGGCGCTGCGCTCGCCGTTCGTCTTCATCGGCAACGGCCGCTACGAGGTCGGCCCGGGCGGCGTGGGGGATCGGTCGGACCTCGACGGGGGAGAGCTCTGCCTCTACGTCGCCCGCGCCGCGACGCGCCGGAAGCTGCTCCTCGTCGGGGCGAAGGCGATCCTGCGCGGCGCCACAGATGTCCCCGAGCTCGAGGAGCACTGCGCGTCGGAGCTGACGATCGACGCCCATGGTCACCGCGTCACCGTCGCCCTCGACGGCGAGGTCGCCTCCCTCAGGTCACCGCTCCACTACCGCTGCCGCAAGGGCGCGCTGGGGGTGCGGGTCAGCCGCCCGGCGTGAACGAGCCGAAGCACCACGCTGCGGGCGCCGAGATCCCGATGGAGCCCGACGGTGCCGCCGGCTACGCGTCGGTGATGATCTCGAGCAGGTGGCCGCTCGGCTCCTGGAAGTAGGTGCCCTTCTCGCCGCCGACCTCGTAGACCCCACCGGGCTCGCTCATGTGGGGGTCTCCCCAGGTGGGGACGTGGCGGTCGAGCAGCCGCCGGCGGGCCGCCTCCCACTCGTCGCCCGAGAGCTTGAACGCGTAGTGCTGCATCGGTGGGTCCGGGTGGTCCATGAAGTCGAGCGCCACGTGGTTGGCCAACTGCACCGGCAGGAACGGCCCCCATCTCGGTTCGGGCTCGAGGCCGAGGATGTCGGCCACGAACTCGGCCGACTCCTGCTGGTTCCGCACGTGCACGATCGTGTGGTTCAGCTCGACCGCCATGGACCGGTCCCGTTCAGTTGTGCGCATCTCGATGCGCGGCCGAGGCCGGATGCTACGCACGCAGGCCGCCGGCTCGCAGGGCCACGTGCAGTCGGGCATCGCGGCGCGACGTCGTCGTCGACCCACGTCTTCCCAGCTGGGTCGACGGGTAGGCGGGCCGCGGTGGCCGACTACTGGTTCCGCGAGGCCGTCATCTACTGCGTTGACGTCGACACGTTCCAGGACTCCGACGGCGACGGCATCGGCGACCTGCGCGGCCTGATCGCCCGCCTCGACCACATCGCCCGACTCGGGGCCACCTGCGTCTGGCTGAACCCGATCCACCCGAGCCCCGAGCGCGACGACGGCTACGACATCACCGACTACTACGGCGTCCGCCCGTCACTCGGCACCCTCGGCGACTTCGTCGAGCTCGTGCACGCCGCCGGCGACCGCGGCATCAGGGTGATGATCGACCTCGTCGTGAACCACACCTCTGACGAGCACCCCTGGTTCCGGTCCGCCCGCTCCGACCCCGACTCGCCGTATCGCGACTGGTACGTGTGGGCGAAGGACGAGCCGTCCGACCTGCGGCAGGGGATGGTCTTCCCCGGGTACCAGGACTCGACCTGGAGCTTCGACGAGGAAGCGGGCGAGTGGTACTTCCACCGCTTCTACGACTTCCAGCCGGACCTCAACATGGCGAACCCTGAGGTGCGCCGGGAGGTCGACAAGATCATCGGGTTCTGGTTGCAGCTCGGGGTGAGCGGCTTCCGCCTCGACGCCGCGCCGTTCATCATCGAGCTGACCGTCCCCGACGACCCGAACCCCCGGCAGGACTTCGACTGGCTCGGCCAGTTCCATCGCCAGCTGTCGTGGCGCCGCGGTGACGCCGTCGTGCTCGCGGAGGCGAACGTCGAGCCGCACCAGTTGACCGAGTACTTCGGCGACGGCCTCAGGCTGCCGATGCTCTTCAACTTCCTGCTGAACCAGCGCACCTTCCTCGCGCTCGCCCGCAGCGACGTCGCCCCGATCATCCAGGCCCTCGGCGAGATGCCCGCACTGCCCCACGGATGCCAGTGGGCCACGTTCATGCGCAACCACGACGAGGTCGACCTCGGCCGCCTGGTCGGTCGCGAACAGGAAGAGGTCTTCGCGGCGTTCGGACCGGACCCGGACATGCAGCTCTACGGCCGGGGCATCCGCCGGCGGCTCGCGCCGATGCTCGGCAACGACCGCAAGCGGCTCGAGATGGCGTACGCGCTGCAGTTCTCCCTGCCGGGCACGCCGGTCATCCGCTACGGCGAGGAGATCGGGATGGGCGACGACCTCGCGCTGCCCGAGCGCAACGCGATCCGCACCCCGATGCAGTGGGCCGACGCGCCGAACGCCGGGTTCTCGGCCGCCCGCCGCAAGCGGGACCTCGTCCGGCCGGTGATCAGCACCGGCGACTTCGGCTACCCGGCGGTGAACGTCGAGGACCAGCAGCGCGACGCGTCGTCGCTGCTGGCGTGGTTCCAACGGGCGATCCTCACGCTGCGCGAGTGCGTGGAGTTCGGCACCGGCGACTGCCAGTACGTCGACACCGGCCACCGCGACGTGCTCGCGCTCGTGCGCGCCGCCCCGTCCGGCGCCATGCTCGCGCTGACGAACCTCGGACCGACCAAGCGGACCATCGACCTCGGTCCGCAGGAGGCGCAGGACGGCGACCCGATCGACGTCTTCGGCGACCGCGACTACGCGCCCGCCTCCGGCCAGCTCGAAGGGCTCGAGCTGGCCGGCTACGGCTACCGCTGGATCCGTCTGCGCCGCACGATCGGCGATCGGGTGGCCACCCGCTAGGACGAAGCGACGACCTTCGACGCCGTCTCGCCGAGCAGCGCGACCCGCTCGGGGATGTGGCCGTTGAACGGGCAGTTGATGGTGAACCCGTCGATGCCGGTGGCGAGCTCGTCCGCCAGCTGGGCGCCGACCGTGTCGGGGTCGCCCACGAGCGAGCGCGACAGGTACATGTCGAGGAACGCGTCCTTCGAGCGGTCGCGGCCCTGGAAGGCGAGGTAGGCGTCGAGCTCGGCCTGGGCCTGCTCCATGGTCGGGGCGATGCACGCGTTGCGCTGGAACGACACGGTGATCTCGCTGCGGTCGCGACCCTCCCGCTCGCAGTGCTCGGCGAGCACGTCCAGCTTGCGGGGGAGCTCGTCGGCGCCGCAGATGAGGTTCGACTCGTCGGCGTACTTCGCCGCGAGGCGCAGGGTCTTGCGCTCACCGGCGCCGCCGATCATCACCGGGATGCGCGAGGCGGGCGGCGGGGAGTTGAACGCGTCCGCGGCCTGGTAGTGCTTGCCGCTGAAGGTGACCGTCTCGCCCAGCAGCATCGGCAGGACGATCTGCAGCGCCTCCTCGAGCTTCTCGAAGCGATCGGTGAAGGTGCCGAACTCGATGCCGAACGCGTCGTGCTCGAGCTCGTACCAACCGGCGCCGATGCCGAGCTGCGCCCGGCCACCCGAGACGATGTCGAGCGCGGTCACCGTCTTCGCGAGCACCGCCGGGTTCCGGTAGGTGTTGCCGGTGACCAGCGCGCTGAGGCGGACGTCCGACGTCTCCCGGGCCAGGCCCGACAGCAACGAGTAGCACTCGATCATCGGCTCCTGTGGCTCACCGAGCATCGGCAGCTGGAAGAAGTGGTCCATGACGAGGACGGTGTCGAAGCCGGACCCTTCGGCCTCTCGTGCCTGCGCAGCGATCGCGTCGAAGAGCTTGTCCGGGCCGACGTCGGGATAGGAGAAGTTCGGGATCTGGTAGCCGAGGCGGGTCATGGCCCCCAGTCGATCAGGAGGGGCCCGAGTTTCCACCCTCCAACCACGCATCGATCTCCGTGTGGACCCGAGCCTTCAGCGCGTCCGATGCGTACGACGCATCGATCGCCCGTGCCTGTGCGGCGGCGAGCGCAGCCTCATCGAAGTCGTGGTGCTCGCTCACCAGGCGGAGCTCGCGGCTGAGGTCGGAGGAGAAGAGGCCCGGGTCGTCGGTGTTGACCGACACGTTCAGCCCGGCGGCGACCATCGCTCCGATCGGGTGCGCCTCGATGCTGGGGGCGACGTGCGGGATGAGCAGCACGTTGGACGTGGGCGACACCTCGATCGGGATCTGTTCCTCGGCGAGGCGGGCGACCAGCGCCGGGTCCTCCATCGCCCGCACGCCGTGGCCGATGCGCGATGCGTGCAGCACGTCGAGCGCGGCGCGCACGCTCTCGGGGCCGGCCGCCTCACCGGCGTGCACGACCGCGGGGAAGCCGGCGGCCCTCGCGCGGGCGAAGGCGTCCGCGAACAGCTCGGCCGGCCACTCGGCCTCCGGCCCGCCGATGCCCAGCGCGACCGCGCCGACCGGGCAGTGCGGGCCATCGAGCAGCCCGGTGGTGAGCATGTCGTCGGGGAGCTCGTCACCGCGGGAGATGTCCGGGATCCAGACGATCGACACGTCCTTCTCCGCCGCGTGGCGTTGCGCCTCGTCGAGCGCGCCGGCGTAGTCGGCCACGCTGAAGCCGAGCCGCCGCAGCGGGTGGAACGGTGTGGTGGTGATCTCGGCGTGCCGGACCTGTTGCGCCGCGAGCTCGTCGGTCAACGCATCGGCGACCGCCACGTAGTCGTCGGGTGTGTGCAGCACCGACAGCCCCGCCCGGAAGAGCGCGATGAAGTGGAGGAAGTCATCGAAGCGGTAGCGGGCGGTCAGCTCCTCCTCGGTGGAGCACCCGATGTCCACCCCGTTCCTCTCGGCCAGCGCGAGCACGGTCCGCGGACGGAGCGAGCCCTCGAGGTGCAGGTGCAGCTCGACCTTGGGGAGCGCGGCGAGCCGCTCGTCGGAGACCATCGCGCCAGTGTGGTTCGCCGAGCACGCCCGCTGCTCCGGTGCTAGAAGCGCGCGCATGGCCGACTTCCCTGCGCTCACCCACGTCGCTCTCACGGTTCGTGACCTGTCCGTGAGCGTGCCCTGGTACGAAGCCCTCTTCGACGCCAAACCGGTGCTCGACGAGGACACCGATCCGGACTTCCACCACACCGTGTACCTGCTCGGCACCACGCTGATCGGGCTGCACCAGCACCAGACGCCCGCGCCGGCGGGCCAGTTCAGCGAGTACAACATCGGGCTCGACCACGTCGCCTTCGGCTGCGCGAACCGGGCCGAGCTCGAGCAGTGGGAGCAGAAGCTGAACGACCTCGGCGTGCAGCACGGCGGCATCAAGGACGCCGGCTACGGCTCGGGCATCAGCTTCCGGGACCCCGACGGCATCGCCCTCGAGTTCTTCGCCCCACCCGGCTGAAGACCGAAGGCAATACCGGTCGGAATCCGACCGGTATTGCCTTCAGAAACGCCTGCGCTACTTGATCTCCGCGGTGACGACCATGTCGGCGCGGGCGAGGGTGTGGCTGAAGAGGTTGAACCCGAGGAACGCGGGCGACGCGTCCGGCGGCACGCCGAGGTCGTCGGTGTCGACCGCGTAGACGCTCACGAAGTAGCGGTGCGGCCCGTGGCCTGCGGGCGGGGCGGCGCCGATGAACTGCTGACCACCGGCGTCGTTGCGGTACTGGATCGCGCCCTCGGGCAGCCCGCCGCCCTGCTCGTCGCCCGCGCCTTCGGGCAGCTCGGTGACGTCGGCCGGGATGTTGGCGACGGCCCAGTGCCAGAAGCCCGACGCGGTCGGGGCGTCCGGGTCGTAGACGGTGACGGCGTAGCTCTTGGTGCCGTCCGGCGCGCCGCTCCAGTGCAGCTCGGGCGATCGGTCCTCGCCGCCCGGAACGCCGAAGCTGCCCGACATCTGCGGCTGTGGCCAAGCGGCGCCGGCGGCGACGGTCGTGCTCTCGAGGGTGAAGCTCGGTACCTCGGGGTGACGGGCGAAGGGGTTGTTCTCGGTCATCGGAGTCCTTTCCGTAGCACGCCGGACCTACCCGTGCGTGACGGAGGGGAGCTCCGGCGTCCTCGCCTCGGCTCCCCGGGCCTCGAGCAGGTCGTCCATGGCCTCGGCCGGCATGGGCCGGGCGAGGAGGAAGCCCTGCCCGAGATCGCATCCCATCGACGACAGCGCATCGGCCTGGGTGCGGGTCTCGACCCCCTCGGCCACGACCTTCAGGTGCATGGTGTTCGCCATCGACACGACCGCCGGGGCGAGCGACGCGTCGTCGGTGGGACGATCGATCGCGGTCACGAAGGCGCGATCGATCTTCAAGATGTCGAGCGGGAAGCGCTGCAGGTAGCTGAGCGACGAGTAACCGGTACCGAAGTCGTCGATCGCCAGCCGCACGCCCAGGGCCTTGATGCGCCGGAGGATGCCGAGCGTCGACTCGGTGTCCTGCAGCATGGCGCTCTCGGTGATCTCGAGCACGAGCGCACTGGGCGCGAGCCGGGCCCGTTCGAGCGCGCCGCGGACGTCCTCGACGAGGCGCTCGTTGAGCAGCTGGCGCGGAGAGACGTTGACGCTGACGCTCAACGAGTCGAGCCCGTGCCGCTCGCGCCACGTGCTCGCGGCCTTGCACGCCATCTCGAGCACCTGCCGGCCGACCTCCTCGATGAGCCCGGTCTCCTCGGCCATCGGGATGAAGACGTCGGGCCCGAGCGTGCCCCGCCGTGGGTGGTGCCAGCGCACGAGCGCCTCGCAGCCCACGATGTCGTCGGTCGCGAGCGCCACGATCGGCTGGTAGTGCACGGTCAGCTCGCCGCGCTCGAGCGCGGCGCGCAGGTCGCCCTCCAGCTCCAGCCGCTCGACCGCGGCGGTGTGGAGCTGGGGCCGGTACACGTCGTAGCGGCCCTTCCCGTTGCGCTTCGCGCTGTACATGGCGAGGTCCGCGTTGCGCAGCAGGTGGCCGGCATCGATCTCCGTCGAGCCGAAGGCGATGCCCACGCTCGCCGCGATCACCACCTCCCGGCCCGACGCCTGCAGCGGCTGCTGCATGGCGGTGAGCACGAGGTCGGCGATCTCCCCGGCCTGCGTCTCGTCGGCCAGGCCTTCGAGCAGCACCGCGAACTCGTCGCCGCCGAGGCGAGCGGTCGTGTCCGACGCGCGCAGGCACGTCTCGAGCCGGCGGGCCACGGCCACGAGCACCTCGTCGCCGGAGCTGTGGCCCAGGCTGTCGTTGACGGTCTTGAAGTTGTCGAGGTCGATGAACAGCACGGCCAGGTGCTCGGACCGCCGGCTCGTCCGCGCGAGCGCGTGGCTCACCCGGTCCCGGAAGAGGGTCTGGTTGGCGAGGCCGGTGAGCGAGTCGTGCAGCGCCTGGTGGGCGAGCTCCGACTCGAGCCGCTTCTGGCCGGTGATGTCCCGGAAGCTCCACACGCGACCCACGACCGTCCCGGCCACCCGCTGCGGGGTCGAGAAGCGGTCGAGGATGCTGCCGTCCTTCAGCTCGATGAGATCGTGGCTCTCGGCCTCGGGTGCGGCGTACAGCTCCCTGATCTTCGCGAGGAAGGCTTCGGGGTCGGCGACCTTGTCGACGAGGGAATCGAGCGCGCCGATGTCGTCTCGCCGGTCGAGGAGGTCGCGCGGGAGATCCCACACCTCCGCGAACCGGCGGTTGACGCTCGTGATGTGGCCCTCGAGGTCGACGACGAGGATGCCGTCGGCAGTCGAGTCGAGCGTCGCGTGGAGGAGCGAGAGCGTCGACCGGAGGTGCTCCTCGGCCCGCTTCGTCTCGGTGACGTCCTGCGCGGTACCGGACAGCGCCACGGGCCGGTCCTGCTCCCACGCGGCCACGTTCCCCTTGACGTGCAACCAGCGCAGTTCACCGCCGGTGGTGAGGATGCGCACGTCCATCGCGTAGTCCGAACCGCCCTCGCTCATGGCGCGGATCGCGGCCTGGAGGGCCGGGCGGTCGTCCGCCGTCACGCGGTCGAGGAAGACGTCGACGCTGGCCCGGACCACGTCGGGCTTCAGCCCGAGGAGCCGGTACAGCTCGGGCGTCCACACGGTCAGGTTTCCGCGGAGGTCGTGGTCCCAGCTGCCGATGTGGGCGACCTGCTGGGCCTCGGCGAGCTGCTCGCTGCGCCGGGTGACCTCGCCGAGGAACGACTCGTTCAGCTTCCACGACGCGATGCCTGCGCAGCTCATGGCGAGGATGAAGGCGCCGTGGATGCCGGCCCAGGTCCACGGGTGATCGATGGCCGACTGGTGGTTGTAGACGGACTCCGGCGAGACGACGCCCATGACGCCGTGCTGCAGCACGACGTAGCCGATGGCGAAGAGGAACGGCCACCAGTCCTGGTACAGCGTGACGACGCCGACCATGACGAAGTAGTGGAAGTGCATCTCGATCGTGCCGTGCGAGAGGTGCACGAGGACGGCGGAGCACGTCAGCAGGCCGACGGCGGCGGTGACCGTGCTGAGCCGCCGGAAGTGCTGCGAGCGCGTCGCGACCGTGGCCATGCCGGCGATCGCGCTGGTCTCGACCAGCCCGTGGACCACGCCGACGTGCTGCACCTGCGAGAAGACGAAGACGGCGGGGACGTGGAGCCAGAGGATCGCCAGGATCCAGTGGTGCCGGCGGACCCACACCTCGTGAGGGAGCGCAGTCCCCTCCGGCAGCATCGCGAGCAACCGTCGAGGCCGCCTCCGTCCCGCCACACCGGCTGCCACCTGGCACAATCGGCAGTTCGCCGGCCTGGCTTAGCCGTTGGCGGGTTGCAGCCGCCGGGCGATCACGTACCCGGCGACGGCGCCGCCGGCCGCCGCGGCCGTGGTCATCGCCGCGCCGGGCCGACGGGTCCGGACGAGGTCCGCAGCCGTCATGAGCGCGTCGGCCGTGTCGGCGATCGCGCAGAGGAGCACCATCGTGCGGCGGATGTCCGGAGCGTCGCGGGTGCCGAGCACAGCCGTGCCGAGCAGCCCGTCGCGCACGCCGGCGATGCGGATCGCGGTCTTGGCGTCCGGGTCGCCGGCGACAGGGCCGAGCCACGGCCGCGTCGCGCCCGGAAGGAGGGTCAGGACCGTGCCGAGGGCGATCCGTCCGCCCGCGTACAAGGTCGCCATGGTGTCCGTGTCCATCAGTCGATGCTCTCGCGTTCGAAGTCGACCTCGACGGTCTGCTCGGGCCGGCGCTCCTCCTGGCGGGCGATCGCGCCGAGGACCCGCTCGTCGGCCCGGGTGAGCGGCGGCTGCAGGATGCTGCGCGGCCAGAGGTGGCGGGCGCGGACGACGTTGAGCTCCGCTGCGTAGATCGTCACCTGGGCCACGAGGTACAGCCAGCCGATGAGGCCGAGCACGAACCCGAACTGGCCGTAGAGCGCTTCGGCGTGGCGCAGCTGGTGCTGGACGAGCGCGGTGCCCGCGGCGAGGAGGATCGAGTAGGCGACGCCCCCGAGCACCGCGCCGGGCCAGAGCAGCTTGCTCGGGATCTGGCGAGGGGTGAGGACCCGGAACGCAGCCGCGTAGATGGCGACGTCGACGAGCACGCCGAGGACCCCGGCGAGGATGCGCAGCGCGATCGGGTTCCCGCTGCCCGTCGTCAACCCGCTCGCGCCGGCGGTGAGCCCGACGCCGACGACGAGCACGAGGAGGAACGCGAGGCTGCGACCGAGGCGGGGGAAGAAGCCGGGACGGACGACGTTCGGGACGTTCCACACGTCGGCCATCGCCCGTTGCGCCACCTGGGTCACGCCGAGGGAGCCGTAGACGAGACCGAGGAGGCCGAAGACGAGGGCCAGGCCGCTCCCGTGCAACGGGTGCGCCGCGCCCTTGCCGATCTGCTGGCCGACCACCGGGAACTGGTGGAGCGTCGCGCCGAGGACGGACTGCTCCAGGTGCGCGTTGCCGATGAACCCGAGCAGCGTGGTGAAGACCAGCAGCAGCGGGAACAGGGACATGAAGCCGTAGTAGGTGAGCAGCGCGGCGAGCGACGGCCCCCGGTCGTCGCCGAACTTCCGCACGACGCCGAAGGCCGGCCCGGCGACCGGTGAGCGCTGCTGCCACCCGTCGATCCCTCGGAGGATCCGCTCGACCGGGTTGCTCGCCACGCGACCGTCCCTACCCGCTATGCAGCCGCTGCCACTCCATACCGGCTGGTCACCCGCAGCGCCGTGAGGCCATGACGCTCCACCTCCTCCGCGCACCTGTCCCGCACGCCCGCGGCCGTCGCCGGATCGAGGTGGCCGACGGTCGCCCGCAGGCCCGAGCCCATCACGATGCGCCACCAGTCGTCGGCCGAGGTCAGCGGCACCTCGTCGACGCAGGTCTCGACGTCGGCGGTGAGGTCCGCGGCGTCGAAGAGCTCGCGCAGCTGCTGCTCGGTGCGGACGCGCGCCCACGGCTCGACGACCTGCAGGTCGGGCGCGACCGCCCGCACCGCGTCGACGAACGTCGTCCGCATCGGCTCGAAGAACTCCTCGCCGAACACCGCCACCGCGATGCGACCGCCCGGCCGGGCCTGCGCGGCCAGCGACCGGAGCGCAGCCGGCATGTCGGGCGCGAAGAAGATCCCGAGCACGCAGGCCACCGCGTCGAACGGCGGGTCCGGCCGGCCGAGCCTCGTCATGTCGGCCACGCCGACGTCCACGTTGGTCAACTGCAGCTGCGCCGCCTTGTGACTGACCAGCTGCGTCATCCGCTCGGACACGTCGAGCGCGACCACCCGACCGTCCGGCCCCACCCGCTCGGCCGCACCGAGGGCGACGTGGCCGGTGCCGCACGGCAGGTCGAGCACCCGCTCGCCGCGCTGCAGCGCGAGGAGCTCGACCGTGTGGTCGGAGAGGTGGCGCCAGAAGTCCCCGGACGCGCTCTCGTACTCCAAGACCGCTTCGTCGTACGTGGTGGTCGGGTCGAAGTCGCCGAGAGGGTCGGGCATCGACCCCTGGCCCTAGTGCAGGAGGGCCGACCGATCAACCGGACCCGGGGCGACGCTCGTGCCGGGGGTGACGGTGGGTCCGGCGCGCTTCCTTGAGCTCGGCCTCGAACACGTGGCGGCGACCGTCGAGCAGCTCGTTCCGCACCCGCTCCTCGATCCCGACGACCGGCCGGTAGTAGGAGTCGTCGAACTCCTCGACCACCTGGAACGTCCACCGCCCCTCGAGGACGTTGCGCCCGACGAGGTCGGTGCGGATGAGCTCGGCCAGCTCGGTGTGGCCGGCATCGTCGAGCTCGTCGGCGGCGTCACCGAAGAGGAAGTCGGCCCGCCCCATCAGCTGGTGGAAGGCGTAGAGGTGGCCCCGAGCCCGCTCGAGCCGCTCCATGCCCTCGCCGAGGGTGCCGCACGCCTGCACGGTCGCATCGTCGACCCCCTCCGGACGGGCCCAGGGATCGTCGTCGGGCAGCGGTGAGCTCACCGACCCTCCTTCCGCAGCGCCTTGGGCTTGTGCGCAGCCCGCTCGCCGGATTTGTCGGTCTCGACGAGG
>JAFBAD010000242.1 GCA_019247975.1 Acidimicrobiia bacterium | reverse complement strand
CAGCCGTTCAACACACTGTTCCAGGTGGCCGCCCACGACCCGGCCGAGCTGCACCGGGCCCGACACCTGCTCATGCTCCCCGAGCTGCTGGTGCACCACCTGACCGGCGCGGTGCTGGCCGAGCGGACGAGCGCAGGCACCACGCAGCTGGTCGACATCGCGGCTGGTGGCTGGTCGGACGAGCTGGCCGGCGAGATCGGTCTCGACCCCTCGTTGCTCCCGCCGATCCATGCCGCCGGGCACCGGGCCGGCACGTGGCAGGGCGTCCCGGTCCACCTGGTGGGCGGGCACGACACCGCGTCGGCCGTGGTTGGGTTGGGCGGCGCCGGCGGACCCGAGACGGTGTTCGCGTCGGCTGGCACCTGGCTGCTGGTGGGTCGGGAGCAGTCCCAGCCGTGGCTGGACGAGGTCGCTCGGGCGGGCAACTTCACCAACGAGGCCGGCGCGCTGGGTGGGTACCGCGTGCTGAAGAACCTGGCCGGCGGGTGGCTGCTCGAGCGCTGTCGCGATGCGTGGAGCGGGCGCTCGATCGCATCGCTGGTGGATGCGGCCGCGTCGCTGCCGCCGGGTCCGACCGTCGACGTGACCGACCCGTCCTTCCTGAACCCGCCGGACATGCTGGCCGCGCTGTCCGAGGCCTCGGGCCTGCCGGTCGACGCCGAGCCGCCGGTCCTCGTGCGCTGCGTGATCGACTCGCTGGCCGCCGGCACCGCACGGGTGATCGACCAGCTCGGCGGTGTGCAGCGGATCCAGTTGTTCGGCGGGCTGGCCCGGTGGCGTCCGCTGCGGGATCGGCTGGCCGAGGTGAGTGGGCTACCGGTGGGTGTCGGGCCCACCGAGGCGACCGCGCTCGGCAACGCGCTCGTGCAGGGTGCGGCGCTCGGCGTGTACACCGACCTGGCGGACGCACGGCGCCACCTGGAGGAGGAGCGATGAGCATGTGGGCCACGCTTCGTTCGGTCCTGCGGTTCAAGCGGGTCGAGACCGACCCGGTCGAGCGGAGGATCGCACGAGCTGCGTCGGTGGCCGACCTGCGGCGCATCGCGCAGCGCCGCCTGCCGGCCGGGGTGTTCGACTACATCGACGGCGCCGCGGAGGACGAGCGCACGATGCGGGCCAACTGCGAGGCGTTCGAGCGGGTGACGTTCAACCCTCGGGTCCTGCGCGACCTGAGTGACGTCGACACGGGCACCACGTTGCTCGGTCGCCCGCTCGCGTACCCGCTCGTGCTGGCGCCGACCGGCTTCACTCGCATCGCCGATCCCGACGGAGAGCTCGCGGTCGCGCGTGCCGCCGCCCGGGCCGACCTGCCGTACACGCTGTCGACGCTGAGCACGCGCTCGATCGAGGAGGTGCGGTCGGTCAGCGACGGTCGCCTGTGGTTCCAGGTGTACGCGTGGCGGGACCGCGGTCTCGTCGCCGAGATGGTCGCGCGGGCTCGTGCGGCGCGGTACGAGGCGCTCGTCCTCACGGTCGACACCGCGGTGCTCGGCCGTCGCGAGCGCGACGTGCGGCGCGGCTTCTCGTTGCCGCCGTCGGTCGGTCCGGGCACGCTGGTGGACGGCGCGCTCCACCCGGGCTGGACCTGGGCGTTCGTGCGCAGCGAGCCGATCCGCTTCGCGAACGTCGTCGGCCGGGACGTCGGCGACGGCGCCTCGCCGGTCACGCTGTCCGACTACATCAACACGCAGTTCGATCCGGCGCTGTCGTGGAGCGACGTCGAGTGGCTGCGCTCGATCTGGGACGGGCCGATCGTCATCAAGGGCATCCAGTCGGTGGAGGACGCCCGGATCGCGGCGGACGCCGGGGTCGCGGCAATCGCGCTGTCGAACCACGGCGGCCGTCAGCTCGACGGCTCACCCGCGATCTTCGACCTCGTCGCCCCGGTGGCCGACGCGGTGGGCGGGCGCATCGAGATCATCTGCGACGGCGGCGTTCGTCGCGGCGGCGACATCGTGAAGGCCGTCGCGGCCGGCGCCAACGCCTGCATGGCGGGCCGGGCCTACCTGTACGGCCTCGGGGCGGCGGGGGAGCGTGGCGTCGACCGCGTCCTCGGCTGGTTCGCGTCCGACGTGGTCCGCACCCTCACCCTCCTCGGCGTCGCCTCGGTCAAGGACCTCGACCGCACCGCCATTCTCGAGGACGGGGCTACCGGAACCCGGTAGCCCCGTCCTCGAGGATGCGGTGGAGGGCGGGGGTGACGGCTTCGACGTGGTCGGGGCCGCCGAGGGCGGTGGCGACCAGCGCCTCGAGGTCGCCGCGCGCGGCGAGGCGGCGGAGGTCGTCCGCGGCCGGGTCGACGACGGAGCGGCCCGGCACCAGGCCGGCCGCCAGCGCGATCCACGCGGCGACGACGACCGCGCCGAGCCCGGCCGGCAGTCCGGCCCGCCGCCGTGCGGCGAGCACCGGGAGCGCCCGTTGGGGGAGCTTGCGCGACCCGTCTTCGGCGACCTTCGCGCAGGCGTGACCCAGGCTCGGGTTGGCGAAGCGGCGGAGCGCCTCGGCGGCGAACGCGCCGGGCTCGACCGAGGCAGGGAGGTGGGCCACCTCGAGCACCTCGTCGCGGTACTGCTCGACGAACGGCCCGACCTCCGGGTGCGCAACCGCTTTGGCGATCGTCTCGCAGCCGGCCAGCAGGCCGC
>JAFBAD010000202.1 GCA_019247975.1 Acidimicrobiia bacterium | reverse complement strand
TGGCTCCGTCGTCTCGGGCGCCGTCGTCTCCGGCTCGGTGCTCTCGGGCTCGTCGGACGTCTCGGTGTCGCGGTCGCGGACCTCGGTCGTCGTCGGGTCGACCGCCGGCTCGTCGGTCGTGTGCACGACCGTCTCGGCCCGGTGGTGGTGCGGGACCACGTGGATCACGCCGGCCGCCTGCCCGGCCCCGACGCTCGCGGCGGCGACGGTGGCACCGAGGACCACCTTGCCGACCGCCGTCCCGATGAACGCTGTGATGGAGCTCACTGCCCGTCTTCCTCTCGTGGTGTTCGTGCCGGGCTCGGCTCCCGCCGCCATCGGCAGATCGTCCGCCCGCTGGGCGAGTCCCACGTCGAGGAAGGCGGACACCGCCGCGCCGGGAGCAGGCGGGGGGACCTCGCGGTACCGCTGCCGCAGCCCGTCGAACACCTCCCTGAGCTCCTTCGGCACGTTGCCTCCGACCGACTCGTCATGGTTCTCGGTCATGACATCGCTCGGCGGGTGCTCGCGAGGTACGGGTCGGCCTCGAACTTCCTCCGCAACCGGTGGAGGGCGCGGTGCTGCATCGCCTTGACCGAACCGATCGGCCGGTCGACGACCTCCGCGGTCTGCTCGAGGGACAGGTCGCAGACGAAGCGGAGCACGACGACGTCGCGCTGCTCGACGGTGAGCGGGGCCAGAAGCTCGCGCAGGTCCGTGTCGACCAGCGCC
This sequence comes from Acidimicrobiia bacterium, assembly GCA_019247975.1. Classification (GTDB taxonomy): domain Bacteria; phylum Actinomycetota; class Acidimicrobiia; order Acidimicrobiales; family Iamiaceae; genus JAFBAD01. The sequence continues at coordinate 8,390 of JAFBAD010000202.1, read as the reverse complement.
TCGATCGCGTCGGCTTCCCCGTCGCCGGCCAGGAGCTGGCCCTCGGTGGCCGCCAGCCGCAGCCGGCGCCGCCGCCCGTGGCCCCGCAGCGCGTCGACCCGCCGGTTCCGGGCGATCGCGTGGAGCCACGCCCGCAGCTGCGGCTCGCCGCCCTCGAAGGTCGCGAGCCCGGTGAAGGCGGCCAGGAACACGTCGTTGACGACCTCGTCGACCTCGGGCGTGCCCCGGGCCATCAGGAAGCCCTTGATCGCCCCGGCGTAGGACGTCCACAACCAGCCGAAGCCCTCCGGGTCACCCCGCCGGGCGCTGGCCAGGTGATCGTCGAAACCGCCCGTCACCCGGCCCTGATCGGCCCACCGACCCGCCCCGCAACCCGACGCGCGCAGGCTGTGGCGCGATCGACATGTTCGGCGGCCCCCCGACACGAAATTGGCCGGGTTCGGAGCGCATCGCGCTCCGAACCGGGCCAATTTCGCCTTGGGGTGGGCCGGTCAGGTCTCCAGGATCAGGGTGACCGGGCCGTCGTTGACCAGGTCGACCTGCATGTCGGCCCGGAAGCGGCCGGTGGCGACCGGCGCACCGAGCTCTTGCAGGGCGCGGACGACCTCGTCGACCAGAGGTTCGGCCGCCTCGGGGCGGGCGGCGGCGATCCACGACGGCCGGCGCCCCCGGGACGTGTCGCCGTAGAGCGTGAACTGGCTGATCACCAGCACCTCGCCGCCGACGTCGGCCGCCGACCGGTTCATCACCCCGGCGTCGTCGTCGAAGATCCGCAGCCCCCAGACCCGCCCGGCCAGCTTGCGGGCCTCGGCCTCGGTGTCGTCGTGGGTGACGCCCACCAGCACGCAGAGGCCCGGACCGATCGCGCCGACCTCCTCGCCGTCCACCGTCACGCGCGCCCGCCGCACCCGCTGGACCACCGCCCGCACCGTCTCCACCGTAAGACAGCGGGCGCAGGGTAGGACGGGGGCCGTGAGCCTCCAGCCGGCGCCGAGCAGCCGACCGCCCGACGACGAGGTCCGGCGCAAGCGCGACCTCGGCCGCATGAAGCGGACGGCCACCGGTCTCCTCGTCGGGGCGACGGTCGTGTTCGTGGTCGCGAAGGCGCTCGAGGGTGACCACTCCTGGGTCGCCTACATCCGAGCGACCGCGGAGGCGGCGATGATCGGCGCGCTGGCCGACTGGTTCGCGGTCACCGCGCTGTTCCGCCACCCCCTCGGGATCCCGATCCCCCACACCGCGATCATCCCGGCCCGCAAGGACGACATCGGCCGCGGCCTCGGCACCTTCGTGCAGCGCAACTTCCTCACGTCCGACGTCGTCACCGAGAAGCTCCGCGGCACGCCGGTCGCGGCGCGCCTCGGCACGTGGCTGGCCGAGCCGGCCAACGCCAGCCGGGTCGGCGATCAGGCGGCGACCGTGCTCACGAGCATCGTCGACGCGCTGAAGGACGAAGACTTGCAGGACGCGATCGAGCAGGCGCTCGCCCGCAAGGTGCGCGCGACGCCGGCCGGGCCGATCCTCGGGCGTGGCCTCGAGCTCGCGATGGCCGACGGTCGCCACCAGCAGCTGCTGTCGGCAATCCTCCGACGCGTCGGTGAGTCCCTCGACGCCAACCGGGGCGTGCTGCGCGACCGGCTCGGCAGCGAGTCGCCCTGGTGGGTGCCCGACACGGTCGACGACCGCGTCTTCGAGCGGCTCTTCGGTGGCGCGCGCCACCTGCTCGAGGACGTGGCCGATGACCCGGACCACGAGCTGCGGGCGCACTTCGACCTCCGCCTCGAGCAGCTCGCGCAGGAGCTCGCGAGCTCGCCGGAGATGCAGGACCGAGCCGAGGCGCTGAAGGAGGACCTCCTCGCCCACCCGTCGGTGCGCGAGTGGTCGGCGACGGTGTGGTCCGACGTGAAGCAGGCGCTGATCGCCCGGGCCGCCGATCCCGGATCCGAGCTCCGCCGGCGGATCGAGGCCGGGGTCGTCGGCTTCGGCACCCGGCTGCGCGACGACGAGGCGCTGCAAGCCAAGGTCGACGGCTGGATCGTGTCAGCGGCCGGCGAGGTCGCCGAGCAGTCGCGGGAGGAGGTCGGCGAGCTCATCGCCTCGACGGTGGCCCGCTGGGATCCGGACGAGTCGTCCCGCCGGATCGAGCTGCAGGTCGGCCGCGATCTCCAGTTCATCCGGATCAACGGAACCGTGGTCGGGGGCCTGGCCGGGCTCGTCATCTACACCGTGGGCCGGTTCATCGGGGCTTAGGCGCACTTGACCCTTGGGTCAGCGGCAAACGAGGCTGATGCGTCCATGGCCCCCCACGGTGACCCCCTCCGCATCGCGCTGCTCACCTACCGTGGCAAGCCCCACGTGGGCGGTCAGGGCATCTACACCCGCCACCTCGCGAAGGCGCTGGCCGACCTCGGCCACCACGTCGAGGTGTTCTCCGGTCAGCCGTACCCGGAGGTCGACGAGCGGGTCCCGCTGCACCAGCTGCCCAGCCTGGACATCTACAACGACCACTTCCCGATGCGGATGCCGGGCGTCTGGGAGCTCAAGTCGCTGGCCGACTTCGTCGAGGTCACCGCGTTCTCGCTCGGGGGGTTCCCCGAGCCGCTCGCCTTCTCGGTACGGGCCTTCCAGGCGCTGCGCCAGCGGCGCGACGACTTCGACCTGGTCCACGACAACCAGAGCCTCGGCTACGGCCTCCTCGGCCTGCAGAGGATGGGCTTCCCGCTCATCGCCACCATCCACCACCCGATCACGGTGGACCGACGGCTCGAGATGGCCCACGCGCCGACCCGCTACAAGCGGCTGACCCTGCAGCGCTGGTACTCGTTCACCCGCATGCAGACCGCGGTGGCGCAGCGCATCGAGCGGGTCATCACGGTGTCGGAGAACTCCTTCGCCGACATCCACCGCGACCACAAGGTCCCCGAGGACCGCATGCACATCGTGCCGGTCGGGGTCGACCCCGAGCTGTTCCGCCCGATGGCGACGGTCACCCGCCGGCCCGGCCACCTCATCACCACCGCAAGCGCCGACGTCGCGATGAAGGGTCTGTCGTACCTGCTCGAGGCGCTGGCCAAGCTGCGCACCGAGCGCGACGACCTGCACCTCACCGTCATCGGCCGCAAGAAGGTCGGCGGTCGCAGCGAGGAGACCATCGAGCGGCTCGGGCTGACCGACGTCGTCGAGTTCGTGTCCGGCGTGCCCGACCAGCGCATCGTCGAGCTCTACTCGGAGGCCGAGCTGGCGGTCGTGCCGTCGCTCTACGAGGGCTTCTCGCTCCCTGCGATCGAAGCGATGGCGTGCGGCGTCCCGGTCGTGGCCACGACCGGCGGCGCGCTGCCCGAGGTCGTCGGAGCCGACGAGGAGACCGCCTTCCTCGTCGCGCCGGGCGACGCCGAGGCCCTCGCCGCCCGCATCCGCAGCGCGCTCGCCGACCCCGCCCTGCGGGACCGGATCGGGGCGGCCGGCCGGCAGCGGGTGATCGACCAGTGGAGCTGGCGCCACACCGCCGAGCGCACCGTCGAGCAGTACCGCCTCCTCCTGTCCGAGCACGCCACCGCGGCGAGGCGCTGACCGCGTGCTGACCGTCGACTACCGGCGGCTCGATCTCGAGCCCGGCCACCTCCTGCTCGACATGGGCGCGGGCGCCGGGCGCCACGCGTTCGAGTCCTACCGCCGGGGTGCTCGCGTGATCGCCCTCGACTACGACGCCGCCGAGCTGAAGGACGTCGCCGGTCTGTTCGCCGCGATGGACGCGGCGGGCGACGTCCCGCCGGAGGCGGCCGCCGCGGTGATCAACGGCGACGGCACCCGCCTGCCCTTCCCGGACGAGAGCTTCGACCGCATCGTGTGCAGCGAGGTGCTCGAGCACATCCCGGACCTCGACACCGCGGTCGCCGAGCTCCACCGGGTGCTCAAGCCCGGCGGGACGATGGCGGTCACGGTGCCCACGTGGTTCCCCGAGAAGATCTGCTGGGCGCTGTCGGAGGAGTACCACGCGCCGTTCGTCCCCGGCGGCCACATCCGCATCTTCACCGAGTCGGCGCTGCGCTCGACGCTGCGAGCCGGCGGGTTCGAGCCCGGCGCCGCGCACCACGCGCACGCCCTGCACTCGCCGTACTGGTGGCTCAAGTGCGCGGTGGGGCCGACCAACGACACCCATCCCGCGGTCCGGGCCTACCACCGCCTGCTCGTGTGGGACATCTCGTCCGCGCCGAAGGCGACGCGCTGGACCGAGAAGGTCCTGAACCCGGTGCTCGGCAAGAGCCTGGTGGTCTACGCCCAGAAGCCGCTTCGCACCGAGGTGGAGTCGCGTCGTTCCGCAAAGGAGGTGGTGGCCCCGTGAGCGCACCGTCGGTCGAGGGCATGGTCACGTCCGACCAGATCCAGGAGACCATCGACGCCATCGCGGAGTGGCAGCTCCCGAACGGCATGATCCCGTGGTTCCCCGGTGGGCACGCCGATCCGTGGAACCACGTCGAGGCGGCCATGGCGCTGGCCCTCGGTGACCGCATGCTCGAGGCCGAGCGGGCCTACGAGTGGCTGATCGACCGCCAGCGGCCCGACGGCTCGTGGCACCAGTACTACCTGGCCGACGGGGTCGAGCAGGACAAGCTCGACGCCAACACGATCGCCTACGTCGCGGCGGGCACCTGGCACCACTGGCTGCTCACCAAGGACAGCGGCTTCGTCGAGACGCTCTGGCCGGTCGTCGACCGGGCCGTCGAGTTCGTGCTCGATCTGCAGACCGAGCGCGGCGAGATCCTGTGGGCCCGCCACGCCGACGGCACGCCGTGGTCCTTCGCGCTGCTCACGGGGTCGTCGAGCATCTGCCACAGCCTCCGCTGCGCGATCGCGCTCGCCCACCACCTCGGCCACGAGCGGCCGCACTGGGCCGACGCCGCCGCCCGCCTCGCGACGGTCATCCGCACCGAGCCCGACGCGTTCGCCCCGAAGCACCGCTGGGCGATGGACTGGTACTACCCGGTGCTGAGCGGCGTCCTCACGGGCGACGACGGCCGGGCTCGTCTGGCCGCCCGGCTCGACTCGTTCGTGATCGAGGGTCGCGGCCTCCGCTGCGTCGCCGACCGCCCGTGGGTGACGGTGGCCGAGACCTGCGAGTGCGCGCTCGCCCACCTGGCCCTCGGTGAGCGCGACACCGCCGAGCGCCTCTTCGGCTGGGCGCAGCAGTACCGCGAGCCCGGCGGCCGCTACTGGACCGGCACCGTGTACCCCGAGGCCGTCCACTTCCCCGGCGGCGAGCAGTCGACGTACACGGCTGCCGCGGTGGTCCTGGCCGCCGACGGCATCTCGGGCGCCGGCCCGACCTCCGGTCTCTTCGTCGACCACGACGCGGTGCTGCCCGTCCTCGACGACGTGTTGGATTAGCGCGTCGGGCGCTCCCGCCCTGCCCCCGCCGCCGCCCTCCCGGCTGGCGCCGGGCCCCGCTCGCTGCTCGCTCCGGCTTCGCCGATCCGGCGCTCAACCCCGCCCGCTGCTCCGCCTGGCGGACTGCGCAGCCTCGCTGCACACCCCCGTCGGCCGGGGGGTTGTGGCGCGCCTCTGGGGCGATCTCGACCGGGAACTTCGCCAGGATTGCGCCGATTGGTGCCCTGACCAGGGGATTTCACGCTACGTAGTGATATGGGCTCGCCCTTTACTCTGCGTGGTCGGTGTGGCAAACTCTCCTGCGGGGGGACGAGGGGGATGCCCACCGCTGGGGAGTGGGCATCCACCTCCCTCGGTCTTTCCCCTCAGCGGGAACCTGGTTCCCGGGCGCCGGCGGGCGGGCGCCCGGGGCAACCCGACCGCCGAGGAGCACGCCTAGGACCTGCGGCGCAGAACCCGCAGCGATCCGGTGGCCGACACGTCCTCGAACCGGCCGCTCTCGAGGGCGCGCTGGTAGATCTCGAACGGCGGCCGTCCGCCGTCGGCCGGGTCCGGGAAGACGTCGTGGATGCAGAGCCGCCCGCCGGGCGCGACGTGCGGCGTCCACTGCTCGTAGTCCCGGTGCGCAGGCTCACGCCCGTGGCCTCCGTCGATGAACAGGAGCGCGAGCGGCGTCGTCCAGTGCCCGGCGACCACCGGTGACGCACCCACCAGCGCCACGACGGAGGCTTCGAGCCCGGCATCGTGGACGGTGCGCCGGAACCGGGGCAACGTGTCCATCTTGCCGACCTCGGGATCGACGAGGTCCGGTTCGTGCCACTCCCACCCGGGCTGGTTCTCCTCGGAGCCCCGGTGGTGGTCCAGCGCGAAGAGCACGGTCCCGGACTCGCGGGCGGCGGCCCCGAGCCAGACCGACGACTTGCCGCAGTAGCTACCGATCTCGAGGAACGGCGCGCCCGGCACCGCGGCGGCGGCCTCCTGACCGGCGACGAAGAGGGCGTCGCCCTCGTCGGTCGGCATGAACCCCCGGGCGGCGACCGCCTTCGCACGGACGGTGGGGTCGAGCCCGGCCGGCCCGGGGCTCAAGAGCCTGGCTCGGGCCCGAGGAGGCGCTCCTCGCGCTCGATGTCCTCGTCGTAGGGGGTGTGGTGGTCGACGCCGAACATGATCTTGTCGAGGAACACGTACTTCAGGATCCAGAGGATGCCGAAGCCGGCGATGTTGGCGAGCTGCACCGCGTACTTGTTGCCGTCGGGCTCAGTGGCGGTCCGGGTGGCCTTCACGACCAGGATCACCATCAGCGTGGAGAGGATCCACCCGGCCACCGTGAACAGCCAGAACGGGATGACCTCGCGGCGCATGTGGGCCCGGCCCCGCTTCCCCCACACCCAGTACTTGTTGAGCATGAACACCGGCACCGACATCAGCGTGACGGCGACGAAGTTCGACAGGACCGGCTTCCAGTCGAGGATGTGCAGGAACCCGAAGAGGAAGATCTGGGTCCCGACGACGCCCACGACGGAGCACATCGAGTAGCGGATGGCTCGCCGGCCGGCGTCGCTCCGGGCGTGCGCGATCAGCGCCGCAGGTGTGAGGCTCACGAGGCGGGACATCCTACCGAGGGGGTCCCACCCGACCCATTCACCCCGGTGCGCGTCACGGGACGATCGTACGATCGCGGTCCGTGAACGATCCTGTGCGCGGCGGCGTCGAGAGCTGGTCCGGTGACCGGGCCACCCGTTGGGTCCGTCAGGCGGCCGGCATCGAGCGGCAGCTCGCCCCCGTCTCCGATCGACTGCTGGCGGCTGCGGCGATCGCACCGGGCGAATCCGTGCTCGACATCGGCTGCGGCACCGGGCCGACCACGCGGGAGGCGGCGCGAGCCGCCGGCGCCGGCGGCCGGGTCACCGGGCTCGACCTCTCCGAGGACATGCTGGCCGCCGCAGCCGGCGTCGCGACCGAGCCGGGCAGCGCGCCGATCGACTGGCTGCAGGCCGACGGCAGCGCCTGGTCACCGCCGGAGCCGGCGGCCTACGACGTGGTCATCTCCCGCTTCGGCGTCATGTTCTTCTCGGACCCGCTCGCGGCCTTCACCAACTTCGCCCGAGTGACGAAGCCGGGCGGTCGGCTGGCGACCGCGGTCTGGGCGCGGCGGGGCGAATCGGAGGTGTTCGAGGTGCCGTTGCAGGCCGCCCTCCGTGCGCTCGACCAGTGCGGCGCGCCCTACGAACCACCCGCCGACGACGACGGGCCGTACTCGTTCCACGACCCGGCCTCGGTCGAGCAGCTCCTCACGGCGGCCGGATGGAGCTCGGTGGAGCAGACGACCCACGACCTCACGCTGTTGTTCGCCGGCGGCGCGTCACCGCAGGACGCCGCGCCGGCGTCGCTCGACTTCGGCCCGACCCGCATCGTCGCCGAGGGCGCGGACGACGAGACGAAGGCTGCGATCGTCGCCGAGATCGCCGAGGCGTTCGCAACCCGGGTCGACACCGACGGGCACGTCGCGCTGGGCGGGCGCATCCGCGTCGTGCAGGCGCGGATCCCCGACGCCTAACCGAGCGAGCGGGCCCACCGCCGCGACCACGCGTCGAGCGGCTCGACGGCCCGGCCGAGCGACGCGCCCTGCGCGGTGAGGCGGTAGTCCCCGGCGGGGTCCCGCTCGACCAGCCGGGCGTCGCTGAGCTCGCCGAGTCGGTCGTACAGCACGCTCGAGGACATGCCGTCGCACCGGTCACGCAACGCTCGTGCGCCGACCGGCCCGTCCCGCAGCTCCCAGAGGATGCGGAGCGCCCACCGCCGCCCGAGCAGGTCCATCGCAGCCATCAGCGGCCGTCCGGTGGTGGAACCGCGCACCTTGCGGCCGGGTCGAGCACCCCGTTGCGTTTCGATCTTCGAAACGTTAGCGTCCGTGGGAGCGTTTCGAATTCAGAAACGATGGTTCGCGAGGAGGCACCCATGGCCCGGATCGACCCGGTCACACCGCCCTACGACCCGGTCGTGGG
>JAFBAD010000326.1 GCA_019247975.1 Acidimicrobiia bacterium | reverse complement strand
CGGGCATTGCCGTTGTCGTCCTCGTCGATGTAGGCGACCCAGTTGCTGAACGTGAACTGGTCGGAGGTCTGCGCGCACGACGACAGCAGGCTCGGCGCGAGCAGCGCCGCCCCGAGACCCGCACCCGACCTCGCCAGGAACCGCCGGCGGCTCATCTCCCTCGTGACGGAGACCGCGCGGGCCAGGTCCGGGTCGGCCGGCGGTCCCGCCGGCCGGCGTCTACTCCTCGACATCGCGGTCCAGCACCGGCGCCTCGGCCGGCGCGCCGGCCAGGAGCACGCACGCGTCGTCGGACCAGCTGACCAGGGCCTGATCACCAGGGATCGGGAGTCCGTCGCGCCGCGCCGGGATGTGGGCCACGGCGATGGACCCGTCGGGCAGCCGCATCTCGTAGCGCACGACCGGCCCCTGGAAGACGAGCTCGGTGATGGTCGCCTCGACGGTCCAGCGGTCGGGGTGGGCGGCGTCCGCGTCGACGTACATGCGCTCGGGCCGCACCATGAAGGTGCCCGTCTCCCCCACCGCAAGACCCGATGTGTCGTTCTCGACGTCGAGCTTGCGCCCGGCGACCTCGACCGTCGTCGTCGTCCCGCTGCGCTCGACGACCCGCGCGCTCCAGAGGTTGGCCTGGCCGATGAAGCCGGCCACGAACACGGATGCGGGATGGTCGTAGATCTCGCGCGGCGTGCCGATCTGCTCGACGTTGCCGACGTTCATCACCGCGATCCGGTCGCTCATCGTGAGCGCCTCTTCCTGATCGTGGGTGACGAAGATGAAGGTGATGTCGACCTCGCGCTGGATGCGCTTGAGCTCGAGCTGCATGCCCTGGCGCAGCTTGAGGTCGAGCGCGCCGAGCGGCTCGTCGAGCAGCAGCGCCTTCGGGTAGTTGACGAGCGCCCGCGCGAGGGCGATGCGCTGCTGCTGACCCCCCGACAGCTGCGAGGGACGCCGAGACGCGAAGTCGCGGAGGCGGACGATGTCGAGCACCTCGTTCACCCGCCGCTCGACCTCGGCCTTCGGCACCTTCCTCGCCTTCGGTCCGTAGGCGACGTTGTCGCTCACGTTCATGTGCGGAAAGAGGCCGTAGTGCTGGAAGACGGTGTTCACGTCGCGCTTGTGCGGCGGTACCTGCGACACGTCCTGCCCCTCGAGGCGGATCGCCCCGGACGTCGGCGTCTCGAAGCCGGCGATCATCCGCAGGGTCGTCGTCTTGCCGCACCCCGACGGTCCGAGCATCGAGAAGAACTCACCCTGGGCGATGCTGAAGTTCGCATCCTCGACCGCGACGTACTCGGCGAACCGCTTCGTGACGTGGTCGAGCTCGACGACGGGACGGCGCCCTTCTGCGGGCGTCGACTGCTGGCTCATCTCGGCCTGCTCCGTCGGGCTGGAAGTCGGCATGGCCCCCTCTTCCTTCACCCTGCGGGTGAACCCGAACATTCGCACGAACCGCACCAAGGGGCAAGGATTCGGCGTGAACGGCGCGTTGCGCGAAGGGATCCGTCGTGAACCGGCGTTTTCACGACCGATCCTGCCAGCGGAACCAGCTGCCCACGGCCGGCAGCCAGGTCCGCCGGAGCCCGTGCGCAGGGATCGCGCGGTGGTGCAGCTCGGCCACCGCGGGCGGCGGCGCTTCACCGAGGATCGCCTGGCCGATGCGGTGGCCGAGCCAGGTGTTGGTGGCCACGCCGGAGCCGTTGCACCCGGTGGCGTACCACGCGCCCCGGATGCGGCCGGCGTGCGGCAGGCGGTCGAGGGTGATGGCGACGTGGCCCGACCACTGGTGGGTCACCGCACGGCCGGCGAGCTGCGGGTGGATGCGCCGCAGCGACGCGACCAGGAACGCACGCGCCGCATCCAGCGGGACGTCGTCGAGGCTGCGTCGCCCGCCGAAGAGGACGCGACCGTCGGGCGTCGTCCGCCAGTAGAAGAGGAAGTTCTTGGTGTCGACGAACATGCGCCGGCGCGGGCTGATCGCGTCGAGCGTGGCCGCATCGAGCGGTTCGGTCGTGACGATGAAGCTCGAGATCGGCAGCACGCGCCGGCGGAGCTCCGGCAGCAACCCGTCGGCGTACGCGTTGGTGGCGACGACGACGTCCTGCGCGCGGATCGCGCCCTGTTGTGTGATCACACGGAACCCGGCGCCCTCGCGCTCCAGCCTCGTCGCCGCGCATCGGTCATGGATGCGCGCTCCTGCTGCGCGCGCGAGGCGCGCAAGCCCTGCATGGAAGCGGGCCGGATGGAGGCCGCCCGTCCGGGCGTAGCGGATCGCGCCGTGGAAGGCGGTCGAGCCGATCTCGCCGGCCAGCTCGTCGCGGTCCACGAAGACGACGTCCTCGCCCTCCCCTGCGTGCTCCGCTGCGAGATCTCTGAGGTGCGGCACGAGTCGGGCGGCGTGTGCGAGGTGGAGCTGACCGGTGCGTTCGTAGTCGCAGTCGATCTCGCCCGTGGCGAGTGCTTCCACGTGATCGAACGCGTCGTTCACCTCGCGGTACATGCGCTCCCCCAACTCGCCGTACCGCGTGCGCAGCGTCCGTGGTCCGGACTTCAGCTCGGGGATCACCATCCCGCCGTTGCGGGCGTGCGCGCCCCACCCGAGCCGCTCCTTCTCGAGCACCGTGACCGAGCGCCCGGCGGTTGCGAGCACGCGCGCCGCGGACAGCCCTGCGTACCCGGCGCCGACCACGACGACGTCGGCGTCGCGCGCCGGTGGACCGTCGTCGACCGCGGGCGGGTCGACCTGCTCGATCCACAGCACCCGGTCGACGACGCCCATCAACGCGGATTCTCGTACGCTGCGCACCGTGATCGGGGTGACCGGGATGCAGCACGTGGCGCTCGAGGTCGCCGACCTCGATGCGGCGAGGAACTTCTACGTCGACGTGATGGGCATGACCGTGCTCGATCGGCCCGACTTCGGATTCCCCGGGATGTGGCTCGGTCTGCCCGACGGGCGCGCGGTGCACCTCATCGAGGGCCACAAGCCGCCGCACCCCGGCCACCACTTCGCCCTCGAGATCGACGACATGGACGCCGCCGTCGCCGCGCTCCGCAGCCACGGGGTCCAGGTGAACGATCCGTTCGAGACCGCGCCCGGCGCCGGCATGCAGGCGTTCATCAACGACCCGAGCGGCAACGTCATCGAGCTCAACCAGCCACATCGCTGACGCGCAACTGCAACCCGGCCGACATGGCAGTCGGCGCCAATAGCGCTAGCGTTCCAGCCCTGTAAGGCGGCCTCTCACTGGGGGAAGTGGGCGGAATGGGGCGGATGGTGTCGCGGCGCGCGGGCGTCGCCTATGTGATGGCGGTCGCGGCGGCGACCATCTGGCTGGTGGCGCCCACGCGCGCCGCACCGGCGGCGACCGATGGGATGCGAGCGCACGTGCCGATCGTCCTGCGGCTCGGGAGCCCGCGGACGCCGTTGAAGCACATCGTCTTCTTCGTGAAGGAGAACCGGAGCTTCGACCACTACTTCGGCGCCTTCCCGGACCCGACGAACGCACTCGACCAGGCGACGACGGCGAAGTGCGCCAGAGGCGGTGGCGCCATCACCCTCCCGATGGGCCGGGCACCGGACCCGATGCCCCAGGACGTCGCGCACAACAACCCCGCCTGGACCACCGGATCGCACAGCGGGGCGATGGACGGCTTCTGCCACGAGGGCGGCGCCATCGTGAAGGAGACCGGGCAGGACATCGCGGACACCCAGATGCAGGCCGGGCAGATCCCGAACTACTGGGCGTACGCGAGCACCTACGGCATCGGCGACCGCATGTTCGCCTCGTGGCGTGGCGCAAGCTTCGCCAACAACGTCTTCGCGGTTGCTGCGCAGTCCGGTCGGTACAGCACCGACCTCGGCCGCCGTGCGATCTACGGGATCCCGAAGGGAGGCAACGCGGGCGCCACCTGGGGCTGCGACAACAACCTGAAGACGACGGTCTCGATGATCGACCTGACCGGCAAGCTCTCGTACGTCTACCCGTGCTTCCGGTTCAACTCGATGCCGAACCTCATGGATGCAGCCGGGGTGACGTGGAAGTACTACGGGACCAAGAGCCACTTCATCCACTCGGGCATCTCGGCCATCGAGTCGCTCCGCTGCGCACCCGGCCAGAAGCCTCCGTGCACCGGCGCAAACCCCTACTGGGACCGCCACGTGGTCGATTCTTCGAACATCGTGCACGACGCGCAGGCGGGGACGCTGCCCGCGGTCTCGTGGTACCTGCCGGAGGAGACCGAGCACCCGCCCCGGACGGCGTGTGCCGGCGAGAACGCAACCGTGAACGCGGTGAACGCGATCATGAACGGGCCGAACTGGAAGGACACGGCGGTCATCGTCTGGTGGGACGAGTGGGGCGGGTTCTACGACCACGTCAAGCCGCCCACCGGGATCGGGATCGACGACGGAGTCACCCCGCTGAACGACCGCATCTCCTACGGCTACCGCGTGCCGCTGATCGTGATCAGCCCGTGGGTCAAGCGCGGTCCCCTGCTCGACGGGGGCTACGCGAGCCACACCTTCTACTCCCACGCGTCGTTCGCCCGGATGATCGAGTACGCCTTCAACCTCGGCACCCTGGACGCGGCCGACGACCTCAGCAACTACACCGCTGACGAGCCCAAACCCGGGGCGCTGCTCGACTTCTTCGACTTCTCGTCGACCCCACCCAAGGGCAAGCTCATCCTGAGCACTCGGAAGTGCGCTCCGTTGAGCCCCTCGCAGGAGTGGTACGTCGAGCACTCCGACGACGACTGAAAGCAGCCGCTGACCTGCGGTTATAGCTGGGCCACAGGGCTCTTTGAGCCCGCTCCCGGAACCTGCTCCTCGTTCCACCCATTCGAACGAAGGAGCAGTTCCCATGTCCATCACCACGTCCCAACCAGGTCGTGCCATCCGGGTGGCGACCGCGTTCCTCGCGGCGCTGCTCGTGGCCGGCCTGTTCTCCACGGCCCAGTCGGCTCCAGCCGGCGCGGCCGTGGCCGGCGCCTTCACCCGGGCCGGTTCGATGAGCACCGCCCGGTACGACCATGCATCGGTCCGGTTGAACGACGGCCGGGTCCTGGTTGCCGGCGGCTGGTCCACCAAGTCCGCCGAGCTCTTCACCCCGGCCACGAAGCAGTGGTCCCCCGCACCGAGCATGAAGGACATCCGTGCGGAGTTCACCATGACGTTGCTGAAGGACGGTCGGGTGCTGGCCGTCGGCGGCTACAACAGCGGGGCCCAGGCGACGGCCGAGCTCTACGACCCGGCCAGCAACACGTGGACCCGCACGGGCAGCATGACCTACGCCCGTTACCGCCACACGGCGACGTTGCTCGCCGACGGCAAGGTGCTCATCGCCGGCGGCGAGGGCGACGCGCCGGCGACTTCAGAGCTGTACGACCCGAGCACCGGGACGTTCGGCTCCGTCGCGGGCATGAACTACTACCGCGACCAGCACGTCGCGGCGCGTGTCTCGAACACCAAGGTGCTGGTGGCCGGTACCGACGAGTACTGCTGCAACGACACCATCAACCGGACTGCTGAGGTGTACAGCGAGAGCAGCAACTCGTGGAACCTGGTCGGCCAGATGGGCGTAGGCCGGCGCTACGGAGCCACGGCCACCGCGCTGCTCGACGGCCGGGTGCTCATCAGCGGCGGTGAGGGTTCCGGCTACGAGGCGACCTCCGCAGCGGAGATCTTCGATCCGGCCACCAACACGTTCTCGTTCACCGGCGACATGAACTACGCCCGCGACTACCACCAGGCCACGCGGCTGAGTGATGGCCGGGTGCTGGTGACCGGCGGCTACGGCAGCGACGGCTCCGCCGAGATCTGGGACCCGTCGACCGGCGAGTTCCAGCTGACGGGCTCGCTCGTCGAGGACCGCTCCGAGCACACGGCCACGGCTCTCGCCAGCGGCAAGGTGCTCGTGGCAGGTGGCAGCGGTGACAACGGGACGCTCGACTCGTCGGAGCTGTTCGACCCGGCGGGCTCGAACGTGCAGGACGACAAGGTCACGCCGATGGTGGCGTGGAGCGGGAGCGAGTCGCTCGCCGTCTGGCAGGACGGCCGCAACGGCAACCCCGACATCTACGGCGCCCGCATCGACAGCACCGGTCACGTGATCGACGGCAGCGGCTTCCCCATCTCGACCGCCGCGGGCGAGCAGACCCAGCCCACGGTCGCCTGGAACGGCTCGTCGTTCCTGGTCGTGTGGACCGACCGCCGCTCGGGCACCGACACGAACATCTACAGCACCAAGGTGTCCACCTCGGGCGTCGTCTCGAACCCGTCGGGCAAGGTCGTGTCGAACGCGGCGAACGATCAGAGCTTCCCCACCGCCCGGGCCAACCGGTCCGGCCAGTGGCTCGTCGCCTGGCAGGACGGCCGCAGTGGCACGTCGACCGACATCTACGGCACGAAGGTGACCTCGACGGGCACGATCAGCTCGCCGTCCGGCGTCGCCATCTCGACCGCGGTGCGCGACCAGCGTCGCCCGAACGTCGCCTCGGACGGTTCCAACTGGCTCGTCGTCTGGGGTGACCGCCGGCCGAGCGACGGCAACATGGACGTCTACAGCACCCGGGTGACGAGCGCCGGTGCGGTGGCCAACCCGAGCGGCGTCGCCGTCTCCACCGCCGCCCACGACCAGTCGAACCCGGTCGTCGCCTTCAACGGCACCACCTACATGGTGGTGTGGTCGGACTACCGCTCGAACACCTCGCTCGACATCTACGGCAGCCGGGTGAACACGAGCGGCACCGCCCTCAACGCATCGGGGATCGCGATCTCGAAGCGGACCGGGGTCACCGAAGCCTCGCCCTACCTGTCGGCCATCGGCGCCAACTTCCTGGTCGCCTGGCAGGACAACCGCAACGGGAGCTTCGACATCTACAGCACGAGGGTCAGCGAGACCGGCTCGGTGCTGAGCGCCAACGGGGTCAAGGTCACCGGCGCCGCCTTCGACCAGTCAACCCCTGCGGTCGATGTGAACGCCGGCAACCAGTTCCTGGTCATCTGGGGTGACACCCGCTCGGGCGGCACCTCCGACATCTACGCCAACCGGGTCTCGAACACCGGCGTGGTGCAGAGCGGCAACGGCTTCGCCGTCGCCACCTGACCCGATCGCGGGAACCAGGGAGATCGAAGGGGCGAGGCGCCCGGCCTCGCCCCTTCGACGCGCCCCGGGTCAGGCCGCGCCGAGGGCGGCTTGGACGAAGAGGTCGGAGACGATGTCGGCGAGCGGCCGGTCGGGCCGGGCCAGCGCCGCACCCTCGGCCCAGAGCGGGTCGAAGTCATCGACCACAGACCGCAGAGCGGCGATGACTCCGGAGATGCGCTGCTGGTCGACCGGCCACGCGGGTCCTTCCGCCTGCTGCCGCAAGGTGGCGGCTGCCCCCAGCAGCCGCACTCCCGCAGCGGGGTCCCGCTGGAGGGAAAGTAGGCCGGCCTCGGCCTCGAGGTTCTGTGCGACCCCGAACCGATCCCCCATCCGCACCCGCAGCCGCAGCGACGCAGCGGAACGGGCGCGAGCGGTTGCGAGCTCACCGGCCATCGCCTCGAGTCGCGCCATGCTGGCGAGCAGCAGGGAGAGCGCCCGGGCGTGGCCGGCACCCTGCGCGTCCGCAAGCGCGCGGTCGAACTGCTGCCTCGCCTCCTCGACGTCGTCGACCTCGAGGGCCACGAGACCGAGGCCGTGCCGAGCGAGCGCGAGGAACTCCATCGCCTCCGCCTCGCCGGCGTGCTCCTGCGCAGTCTCGAACCGGCCCTTCGCCTCATCGATCCGACCCGAGGCGTAGAGCGCTGTCCCGCGCAGCACCTCGGCCTCCGCGAGCGTGTAGGTGCCGACGGTGTCGGCGTGGTCGGCGACTGCGTCGAGGCATCGCACCGCAGCATCGAGCTCACCGCGGTAGAGCGCGAGCTCCGCTCGCGTCACCTGGAGGATCGCGAGCGATGCGGGCGAGGTGTCCGGCGAGGTCGGCGCCTGGTCGAGGAGCGCCTTCGCCAGCCCGAAGTTCCCCTGCCACATGGCGGTGATGCTCAGGTTGTTGATCGCGCTGAGCACGCCTTGCGGATCGTCGAGCTCGCGAGCCCGGTCGAGCGACTCCTCGTAGAAGGTGTGCGCCTCGTCCAGCCGGCCGCTGCTCAACGCCAGGTTCCCGGCCCGCAGGACGAGCCGACGGCGCGCGACCGGGTCGACGTCGGAGGCCCACGCGAGGACCTCTTCGCACAGCGCGATGCCCTCACCGAACTGACCCACGATGTCCAGGCGCACGGCCAGCACGGCGGCGATCGCGATCGCCGAGATCGCATCACCGGCCGTCTCGGCGAGCCCGATGGCCGCGATCAGGTTGTCCTGCTCCAACGACACACGGTCGAAGGCCGCGTCCTCGCCCGGACCGTCGATCTCGTCCTCCGCCAGGTCGGCCAGATCGACCGCCCACCCGAGCAGCAGCTCGCTCGTCCGTTCGAAGTCCCGGTCGTCGAGCTGCTCGCCCGCGAAGAACCGGATGGTGTCCAGCAGCCGGTAGCGGATGCCACCGTCGGGCAGGGTGACCGTGGTGACGAGCGACTTGTCCACGAGCGCAGCCACCAGGTCGAGCACGGCATCACGCG
>JAFBAD010000274.1 GCA_019247975.1 Acidimicrobiia bacterium | reverse complement strand
GGCCCACCCGGCGCGCAGCGTCGCAGCACGCGTCGACAGGTCGGCCAGCTCGTCGAGCAGGTCCGCGGAGGACAGGATCGGATCCCGCTCCGGGGCGATCGGATCTGACATCGCCCTCATTCTGCGCGGGACCCGGCAGCGCATCGGGGATGGGTTTCGGCCTGCGCACCTGCCGCTGGTAGGAACGGCGGTCGTGCAGGTCGAGTCGACCGACGGGGTGACCGTCGCCCTCCACGACATGGGTGGCAGCGGGCCGCCGCTGCTCATCGCCCACGCCACCGGGTTCCTCGCCGCGCCGTACCAGCCGCTCGCCGATGCGCTGCAGGATGACTTCCACGTCTTCGGGATCGACTTCCGCGCCCACGGCGACAGCAGCCGTCCCACCTCCGGCGACCTCAGCTGGTCGGGCGGCGGCGACGACGTGCTCGCGGTGGTCGACGCGATCGGCGGACCGGTCACCGGCTTCGGCCACTCCTTCGGTGGTGCCGCGCTGCTCATCGCCGAGCGGGCGCGCCCCGGCACCGTCCGGGCCGCCTTCCTCTACGAGCCGATCATCCCGCCGTCGCCGCTCCCGGACACCTTCGGTCGTGGCGACAACCCGCTCGCCGCATCGGCCCGCCGGCGGCGCCCGACCTTCCCCTCACGGGCGGACGCGCTCGCCCGCTACGCCAGCCGGCCGCCGCTCGGCCGGCTCCGGGCCGACGCGCTGTTCGCCTACGTGCAGGAGGGCTTCGCCGACCTGCCGGACGGCATGGTCACGCTCAAGTGCCGTCCCGAGGACGAGGCCGGCACCTTCGAGGCGGCGGGGTTCCTCACCACCGACGACCTCGCCGGCCTGACCCTGCCGGTCGCGGTGGCCAAGGGCGCCCGCGACGACGCCGGCAACATGGGACCGCCACGGTTCGTACCGGCCATCGTCGAGGCGCTGCCGAACGCCGAGCAGGTCACCTACGCGCACCTCGACCACTTCGGGCCGTTCGAGGATCCCGACACGATCGCCGAGGACGTGATCCGCAGGACCCGCGCCTGAGTCAGAGGCTCGCGGCGACTGCACCCACGGCGGCGTGCACCGGCGCCGGGCCCTGGTCCAGCACCAGCACCCGCTTGAGGAACAGGTGGGCGTCGAGCTCCCACGTGTAGCCCATGCCTCCGTGCACCTGGATGCACGCCTCGGTCGCGGTGTGCGCGGCGCGACTCGCGACGATGCGCGCAGTCGCGATGCGGTGGCCCTCGGCCCGTTCGTCCCGTGCGACCGCCGCGGCGTGGACGGCCGCCCGCGCCACCTCGAGGCCGACCGCGGCGTCGGCGAGGATGTGCTTGACCGCCTGGAACGAACCGATGACCCGGCCGAACTGCTCGCGGTCCTTGGCGTAGTCGGTGCCGAGCTCGAGCGCGGCGGCGCCGAGGCCGACCTGGAAGGCGGCCCCGAGCAGCGCGCTGCCGGCCCGCAGCTGATGCGCGAGGTCGTCGCCCTCGACTGCGCGACCCGTCGGGATCGCCCCGAGCATGGTGAGCGGCGTGAGCGGGTCGAGCGGGTGCTCGACCGGCGTGGTCCCCGTCGGGGGGTCGGCCAGCGTGACCGAACCACCGTCGAGGACGAGCAGCGCGTCGAGCCCGTCGAGGTGCTCGACGAACAGCGGGTCCGCCGCCTCGACGAGCCCCACCACCGCGGTCCCGTCGACGATGCCGTCGAGCCCGAGGCCGTCGATCGTCGCGGCGAGCGCGGTCGCGATGGTCGGGCCGGGCACGGCAGCCCGCCCGAGCTCCTCGAAGACGATCGCAGCCTCGGCCCAACCGAGGCCGACCCCGCCGGCGTCCTCGGCGACGAGCAGTCCGAAGACCCCCATCGAGCCGAGCTCGCGCCACAGGTCGCGATCGACCGCACCGGGCTGTGCGGCGGCCGCCCAGCGGGCGTCGTGGTCGACGCGCGCCGAGACGAACCGGCGGAGCTCGTCGCGCAACGTGTTCTGGTCGTCGGTCGGTTCGAGGTCCATCAGCGCTCCCGGGGCAGGCCGAGCATGCGCTCGCCGACGATGTTCTTCTGGATCTGCGCGGTGCCCGCCGCGATCGAGAGCGACAGCGTGTACAGCCGGCGTTCCACGTGGTCGACTGCGGACAGACCGGCGGGATCGTCCAGGGCCAAGCCGGCCCGGCCGAGCACCTCCATCGACAGGTCGCCGAGGCGCACCTTGGTGTCGTGGTACGCGAGCTTGAACACCGAGCCGCCCACACCAGCCGTGCCGAAGCGGGCGGCTCGCGACACGTTGCGCTTGGTCAACGCCCACTGCGCCTCGAGCTCGGCCGCGATGATCGCCAGCTCGCGACGGACGTGGTCGTCGTCCCACGCACCGGTCTTGCGGGCGACCTCGGCGAGGTCGGCGACGAGCCGGAACGACCCGAGCAGCTCGCTCACGAACGCGGTCCCCCGCTCGAAGCTGAACGTCACCATGGCGACGCGCCAACCGTCGTTCTCGTCGCCGACGCGGTTCTCGACCGGGATGCGCACCTCGTCGAGGAACATCTCGCTGAAGTCGCTCGTGCCGGCCAGCGTCTTCATCGGGCGGATGTCGATGCCGGGCGTGTCCATCGGCATCACCATCCAGGTGATGCCGCGGTGCTTGGGCGCGTCCGGGTCGGTGCGCACGAGCAGCTCGCAGTAGTCGGCGATCTGCGCATGCGACGTCCAGATCTTCTGGCCGGTCACGACGTAGTGGTCGCCGTCGAGCACCGCCTTCGTGCGCAGCGACGCGAGGTCCGAGCCGGCGCCGGGCTCGGAGAAGCCCTGGCACCACACGTTGTCGCCCTTCAGGACCCCGGGCAGGTACTTCGCCTTCTGCTCGGGCGTCGCCTCGGCGCCGATGGTCGGGCCCGCGTGCAGCGTCCCGACGAAGTTGCAACCGACGTACGGCGCGCCGGCCTTCTCGGTCTCCTCGAGGAAGATCAGCTCCTCGGTGGGCGACGCGCCGCGCCCGCCGTACTCCTTCGGCCAGGCGATGCCCGCGTAGCCGGCCTCGTAGAGACGCCGCTGCCAGCCGGTGTCGTAGGCCCGCTTCGCCTGCCAGTCGTCGTCGTGCGGCGGCTCGGGCGGGACGGTCGGCAGGGTCTCGGCCAGCCACGCCCGGAGCTCGTCCCGGAACGCGACCTCCTGATCGGTGAGGGCGAGCTTCACGGCGTCACTCTGGCGTCAGGGCTCGAGCGGCTGCCAGTTCGCGGGGCGCTTCTCGGCCCACGCGGCCGGCCCCTCGCCCTGATCCGGGTGGCCCCACATGCCGACGAGCTCCTTCGCTCCCTCCCGGCAGGCATCGGTCAGCCCGTGCTCGAGCGCGCCCCACAGGGCCCGCTTCGTGGCGGCCATCGCGGCCGGTGAGTTCTTGGCGATCGTCTCGGCCAGCTCCTGCGCGACGTCGCGCAGCTTCTCGGGCGGATCGACGATCTGGCTGATCATCCCGAGCTCGTAGGCCCGCTGCGCGCTCATGCGCTCGTGGCGGCCGACGAAGGCCATGCGCATGACCGCCTCGGCCGGCATCTTGCGCATCAGACCGATCGCCTCGATGGCCACGACCTGCCCGACCGACACGTGCGGGTCGAAGAACTGCGCGTCCGACGCGGCGATCACGATGTCGGCGTCGGCCACCCAGTGGAAGCCGCCGCCGGCGCAGATTCCGTTGACCGCGGTGATGACCGGCTTCCACACGTGCTGGTGCCAGGACGTGAAGTGGAGATCCCAGTCCTCGACCGACTGGCGGTAGCGCTCGAAGCCGACACCGTCGGTCGCGATCTCGGTCACGTCGACGCCGGTCTGGAACGCCCGACCCGCGCCGGTGTGCACGATGACCCGCACGTCGGGGTCCTCGTTCAGCTCGTTCCAGGCGTCGGCGAACTCGTCGCGCATCGCGCTGTTCATCGCGTTCAGCTGCTCGGGCCGGTTGTTGATCAGCCAGCCCACGGGTCCGTGGCGCTCGACGATCAGGTGCTCGTAGCTCATGCGTCGCTCTCGGTCTCCAGCGGGACCCAGTCGGCCTCCCGCTTCTCGGTGTAGGCGAGGGGGCCCTCGGCCTGGTCGGGGTGGCCCCACATGTCGACGAGGTGCTGCGAGCCGGCGCGGCAGGCGTCGGTCAACCCGCTCTCGAGCGCACCCCACAGCGCGGCCTTCGTCGCGGCCATCGCCGCGGGCGAGTTGCGGGCGATCTTCGCGGCGAGCTCGGCGGCGGCGTCGCGCAGGCGCTCGGGTTCCACGACCTCGGAGAGGATCCCGAGCTGCCGCGCCCGCTCGGCGGTGATGCGTTCGTGGCGACCGGTGAGCGCCATGCGCACGATCGACTCCATCGGCGACTTCCGGACGAGTCCGATCGTCTCGTAGGCGCTCACCTGCCCGATCGACACGTGGGGGTCGGTGAACGTCGCGGTGCTCGATGCGATGACGATGTCCGCGTCGGCGACGAAGTGGAGGCCGCCGCCCGCGCACACGCCGTTGACCGCCGCGATCACCGGCTTGCGCACGCCGCAGTGCCATGCGGTCAGCTTCAGGGTCGCGTCGCGGGTGCGGCGCGACTGCTCGCGCAGCGCGTCCTTGTCGGTGGCGAGCTGCTTCACGTCGAGCCCGGTCTGGAACGCGTCGCCGTTGCCGGTGTTCACGATCACCCGCACAGACGGATCTGCGTCGAGCTCGGCCCAGGCCCGCTCGAGCTCGGCCAGCATCGTCGCGTCCATCGCGTTGCCGACCTCGGGCCGGTCGAACACGAGCCAGCCGACGCCGTCGCGCTCGTGCACGTCGAGCGTCTCGTAACCGCCTATCACGATCGCGGCACGTCCTTCCACGCGGCGTCCCGGAAGGGGTCGGGCTCGCGGGGCAGGCCGAGCACCCGCTCGCCCAGGATGTTCTTGTTCACCTCGGTCGTGCCGCCCTCGATGGTGTTGGCCCGGCTGCGCAGCATGCCGCGCACCTCGTAGGGCAGGTCGTCCTGGTACTCGTCGCCGTCGCGCTCCCAGGCGGCGGCCCCCGGGCCGAGCAGCTCGGTGGCGAGCAGCTGGATGCACTGGTTCAGCCCGCCCTGGTGCACCTTGCCGATCGAGCTCTCGGGGCCGGGCGAGCGTCCGGCGCGGAGCCCCGCCCGCACCCGCTGGTTGGTCCAGTCGCGGATGAGCTCCTCGCTGTGGACCTGCATGAGCTCCTGGACGGCGGCGGCGTCGGCGCCCTGCGCCACCACCTTCTGCACGAGCCGGTTCGACCCCGAGCCACCGATGCGATCGACGCCACCTGAGCCGCTGCCCGACACCATCTGGCGCTCGCCGGACAGCGTCGCGTTGGCCACCTTCCAGCCGTCGCCCACCGCACCGACCCGCTGGGCGTCGGGCACCCGCGCGCCGTCGAGGAACACCTCGTTGAAGTCGACCTCACCGCCGATGTGGCGCAGCGGCCGCACCTCGACGCCGGGCTGGCGCAGGTCGATCAGGAAGTACGTGATGCCCTTGCGCTTGGGCAGCCCGGGATCGGTGCGGGCGAGGGCCACACCCCAGTCCGACACGTGGGCCCAGGTGGTCCACACCTTCTGGCCCGAGAGCACCCACTCGTCGCCGTCGCGGTCGGCGCGGGTGGCGAGCGACGCGAGGTCCGAGCCGGCGCCGGGCTCGCTGAACAGCTGGCACCAGCGCTCGGAGTTGTCGACGATCTTCGGGAGGAAGCGGAGCCGCTGCTCCTCGGTGCCGTGCGCGAACAGCGCGGGCGCAGCCAGGTTCAGCCCGAGCGGGTTGAGCCGGCCGAGGTTGTACGGCCGCAGCTCGGCGTCGATCCGCCGGGCCAGCGCGACGGGGAGATCGAGACCGCCGTAGGCGACGGGCCACGTGGGCGCGACGAGGCCGGACGCACCGAACGTCGGGTACCAGGCCTCGTAGTCGGCCCGGCTGCGCACCGTGCGGATCTCGGCGGCGCCGCCGCGCTCGGCGGCCTCCCGCCACGCCACGGGCACGTGCTCCTCCACCCAGGCCCGCACGGCCGCGGCCGCATCGTCCGGTGACGTCGACCCGTCGATCGCGACCCGCGTCACGCCGACTCTTTCCGGGACTTGGGGCGTGCCCGGGCAGGCCTCATGTCCCGGAAACCCATCAGCGGACCTGGTCCAGGGGGAGGCGGTCGGACTCCTCGGGTTGGCGGCCGATGCGCAGCGGGCTGAGGGGCGAGTCGATCAGCAGGGTGCGGCGCCAGTCGGCCCGGAGTCCCAGGGTGATCTTGCGCCACGCCTCGAGCTCGCCGGTGCCCGACCACGCCTGCTCGAAGCGCACCCAGGTCGTCCAGTCGGGGATCGCCCAGATCACGACCGCCTCGGAGTCGTTCACCATCGCAACCCTGTACGCGCCGACCGCCTCGAGGCCGAGCGCCTCGACCGCCGGCTTGCCCTCGCGCGCGAGCGCATCGAGGTACTCGCCGATCGTCCCGACGGGCGCCGTCACCAGCTCGTGCGCGTAGAGCGCGCCCCGCACCCCGTCGGCGACGAGGGTCGTCACGTCGCGGGTCCACGGCTCGGGGACGACGATCCGGTCGACGCCACCGCGCCGCAGCGACGCGGCGGTCGCCCACCACTCGGCCAGCGACGGGTCCTGGTCCTTGCCGCCACCGGTCTCGTGCGAGAAGTTCGCGGCCAGGCCGTCCCACCCGTCGAGCTCCCACATGTTGACGACCTCGGGCCAGTGCCCGGTCGAGCCGAGGGTCGCCCACACACCGAGGCACAGCTGGTTGCGCTCGGCCCGGGCGACCGGGCACCAGTTGGCCGTCATGTGGTGCATGTACCGGGCGCGGTTGTGCCCGATGATGTCGATGAACTCGTGGATGTAGACGGGACGAGCCACTCAGCTGCTCTGGTTGGAGGGCCACTCCGGACGGTGGTAGCCGTCGAAGCGCAGCTCACCGCCGCGCAGCTCGCGGATGGTCAGGAAGTCGCCCTTGTAGCCCTTGCGGTCATGCGGGCCGAACTGGATGTAGGTGCCCGGGCCGCCGTTGGTCGCCGGCATCCAGCGGATGCGCTCCATCCCCTCCTTGACCTGCAGCGGGGCGGGGATCGACGCGTTGGCGATGCCGTGGATGGCGACGCGGGCGGTGTCGTAGGCGAGCGCGACCACGACGTTGCGCGTCGCCCGGCCGAACCGCTTCTGCATGCGGTCGATCATCGCGTTGTAGTTGGGGTTCGTGCCGTCCTCACCGAGCTGGTCGACGCCGTGCCAGCCCTCGAGGCCCTCGGCCCACTGGTTCGAGTTGGAATAGAACATGAACGCGGTGCCCATGACGCGCGGCGGGTCCCAGTCGAGCGCCTTGAACGCAGCGGCGAAGTGGAACGTCGCGTAGCCGTAGCCGCCGTAGTAGATGCCCTCGACGCCGAGGTCCCGCATCATCGCGAGGTCCTCTTCGAGGCCGCGCGGGTTCGGCTCGAGCTTCACCTCGCGCACGACCGTCATGCCGAGCTGCATCGCGGTGTCGCGGAAGTAGTCCGCGTAGTCGCGCCCCGACGAACCCTGCTCCCAGAACAGCCCCACCTTCTGGATGCCCTGCGCCTTCAGCCACTGCGCGCACATCACGCCTTCGGTGGGGATGTCGCCGTTGGCCACGGTGAAGCAGTAGTCGGAGGCGAACTTGTGCGCACCCGTCCAGCCGACGCAGGCGACGCCGAGCTCGTTGGCCGTGTCCTGCAGGACGAGCGAGTTGTCCGAGATCATGGGACCGAGCACGACCACGCAGCCCTGCTCCACCAGCCAGCGGTAGCCGTCGATCACCTTGCGGTAGTTCTCACGGGGGAGGCCACGCGCGTCGGCGATGACGAGCTGGATGGGACCCCGGCTGTAGACGCCCTCGTTGAGCGCGTCTTCAATGGCCAGGATGGTGGGATCGATCCAGTCGGCGAGGAGCTGGTTCAGATCCATGTCGATGAGGATCCCGATCTTCACCGGCTCGAACGGGTCGCCCTGGGTCTGCACACCCCCTGTCGGCGGATAGATCGTGATGCCCTGGACGGCCTTGTCCTTGGCCGAGCCCCCGCCCTCGTACCACGACTTGCCGTCGCCGCCCGTTCCCTCGAGGTAGCTCTGCGTGCCGAACCGAACCGAGCTCACCGCCCGGTCGGGCTCCGCGATGCCGAGGTCCTCGGGCGCGTCGAACATCCGCTCCGCCCACTCGTGATCAGCCACCTCAGCCCCCGGTCCTGTAGCCGTGTTCAGTCGGTCGAACGATAGTTCACTCGACCGCATCCCGGTTGTGGGCGTGCGGGTCGGTGCCGCGTCGGTCGGCCTCTGGCTGGCCGTCCCGGTGCTGCTGGTGGCGCTGTTCGGGTCGCCGGTGCTGCGGGCGGGCGCCCGCTCCTACCTCGCCTGCTGGCTGGTGCTCATCGCCTGGTTCCTGCTGGCCCGGACCAAGACGTTGCGCTGGTCGTGGGCGGCCCGCCTCTTCGTCGCGGGGGTCGGCGTGGCGTTGCTCACCGCGTTGGTGTCGGAGCTCCTCGCCTGGTGGGTGGGGCTCGACCCGTCGGACTCGGGGGTGGCGGTCGGCATCGCGGGGACCTTCGAGGAGGTGGCCAAGCTGGCGCCGCTGCTCGTGCTGTGCCTCGTGGCGCCGGCGCACGTCCGCCGGTTCTCGCCGGTCGACTGGATGCTGGCCGGGATCGCGTCGGGCCTCGGCTTCCAGGCCGCGGAGGACGCGGTGCGGCGCATCGCGTGGGCGGCCGCCGGTCGTGCGGATGTGTTGGGCGGGCAGGGCGACCCGTGGAGCGATCCGCGCTCGGGCTTCCCGCACTACCGGTTCTCGCTGCTGAGCGGGAGCGCGGACGCGCACGGCCATGCGGTCTTCCCCGGTCACCACGTCCTCACGGGGCTGATCGCGCTGGCCATCGGCGTCGCCGTGGTGACCCGCGGTTCGCGGCTGCGCCGCGCCGCGGCCTGGTGCCTGCCGGTCGTCGCCTGGCTCATCGCGACTGCGAGCCACATCGGGTTCGCGGCGACGCTCGCGGATCAGCTCCTGTTCGAGCACGGTGACAGCGAGGTGCCCCGCTCGGTCTACCTCGTGTGGAAGGCGACCGATCGAGGCCGGCTCGTCGGTCCGTTCCTCGTCCTCGCGTTCCTCGCCACCACTGTCTGGGAACTGGCGCGGATCTCGCGGGCCGAGGACCGCCTGCCGCCCCGTCCCGGTGGGCCCCCGGGTGTGCGCCGGGACCTCGAGGTGATCGGCCGGGGCCTGCGCCGCCCGACCGGCACCGTGCCGAGGTCGGGCCGCTGGGCGGCGACCGTCGAGATCGACAGCCGCCGCCGGCAGTTCGTGTGGGCGGACCCTTCGGCCGACGGAGCGCACGGAGCCGACGCCGACCGGCGCTTCCGGCTCGTCGCCCTCGCGATCGGCGCGGGCGCCACGGTCGTGGCCGTGTTCGACGGCCGGCACCTCGCCCAGCTGATCGGCCGGTTCCTCGCCGGGCCGGGAAGCCCGGCGATGGCCGGGCTCCTGCACGGCTTCGCGGACTGGTGGAGCTCGCTGGGCGTGCTCGGCCAGCTCGGGGCGGTGCTCGGCACGGTCGCGCTGATCGCGCTGTCGGCCGGCGACTTCGGTCTGCCGCCGCACCCGCCGGTGAACCGCTACGAGGAGCTGACGCTGCACCGCGCGGCGCGAGCCGCGCTCGAGCTGGCGCTCCTCGGCCGGCTGCCCGCGGTCGAGCTCCGGCCCAATGAGGTCGACCTGCCCGGCGCCCTGCTCGACGACCCGGCCGGGTTCTACGAGACGTACCGACCGCGCCCGGTCGCGCCTCAGCGCACGCCGGCTGCCCGCCGCCAGGACGAGGTCGCCCGGCTGCTCGCGGCACGGGGCCTGCCGGTCCGCGCCCATCCCGGGAGCGGTGCGCCGATGCCCGACCTGCTGATCGGCGACCGCCGCTTCGACTGCGTGACGCTCCGCACCGGCGACGCACGCCAGGTCGCGACGGTCATCGAGATCCGGACGGTACGGGGTGACGCCACCCGGTTCGTGCTCGACCTCGACGAGAGCGCGGTCGATCTGCAGGCGCTGCGCCGCCTCCTCGACCGTCACCCGGTCTTCGGACTGGACGAGATCCTCGTGGTGCGGGGCGACCGGGTGCTGCGGTTCTTCCCATGAGCACCGAGCTCGACCTCGAGCTGGCCGGCGCCCTGCAGGGCGGCACCGCGCCCGATCTCGGCGAGCCGACCGAGCTCTGGTGGCGAGCCGGCACGCTCGACACCCGAGCGGTCGACCTCGTGCAGATCCGCTTCGGCTTCGTCCCCACGACGTGGATCCACTTCCGCATCGGACCGGGCGACGTCGGCCCGCAGCTCGACCAGCTCGCCGCGATCGTCGCCGCCGCGGTCGCGGCCGCGCCGGGCGACGCGATCCTCCACGCCGACTTCGAGGAGGTCTGGCTCGTGCGCCGAGGCGGCGAGCTCGCGCTCAGCGACGACGACACCCGCTGGCCGCCGGCTCGGGCCGCGCTGCTCGGCCCCCACACCCGCGCCGCGCTGGACCCCCCTTCGCTCTGAAGGCAATACCGGTCGGCGGTTTCAAGCGGTGAGCGCGACAAGCTCGTTGAATCGTTCGGCGGGAGTTTGCCAGTCGAGGGTTTTGCGGGGGCGTTCGTTGAGGAGCGCGGCGATGTCGTCGAGGTCGCTCTGGGTGTGGACG
>JAFBAD010000336.1 GCA_019247975.1 Acidimicrobiia bacterium | reverse complement strand
GTCGGAGACCTGCCTCGGCTACCTCCCGTCGTCGGAGGAGATCGCCGGCTCGGTCGTGTTCTTCGCGTCGGATCTGGCCAAGGCGGTCACCGGTCAGAGCATCGGTGTCAACGGCGGCCACTGGTTCCAGGGGTAGGAGAGGATGTCGTTCATCGAGCTCGACCCGGTCCACAGCAAGCTGGCGTTCAGCGCGGAGGTCGTGAAGCCGAGGGTCAGCATCGACGGCGGACCGGAGACCATGCTGCCCGGCTGGCGCCCCTGCCGCATCGCAGTCGCGCCCGGACCGCACCGGGTCGAGATGTGGATGACCTGGACGGTCAACAAGAACTACGGACGCAACGCCATCGATGTGCAGGTGCCGCCCGAAGGCATCCGGGTGACCTGGAAGACGCCGGGCACCGCGTTCTCGAAAGGGAAGATGGCCGTCTCGCCGCCGGGCGTCGAACCGGTCGAGGCGGTGACCGCGGGGTCGGCCGCGGGCGGCATCGGCGCGAACCCGGCGGCGTGGCACCCCGACCCGACCGGTCGCCACCAGTACCGCTGGTGGGACGGGAACGCGTGGACGGCGAACGTGTCCGACAACGGCGTCGCCTCGGAGGATCCGGTATGAGCGTCACCCTGCACGCGTTCCTCGTGCGCAAGCCAGAGCTCACCCACGAGGAGTTCCTGAGCTACTGGCGGGACCGGCACGGGCCGCTCATCCGCGACACCCCTGCGCTGGCCCGCCACCTCATCCGCTACGAGCAGCACGGCTCGCTGCCCGGCGCACAGGCCGGGTCCGACTTCGACGGCGTGGCCGTGCAGGTCTTCGCGTCGTGGGACGAGTTCCTCGCCATGCTCGCCGAGCCGGAGGCCGACCTGATGCGGGAGGACGAGAAGAACTTCCTCGACTCCGACAAGCTGCAGATCCTCTTCTCCGAGGACGTCGTCACGATGGTCGGCGACCCGGCGGGCGGGCACTGACGTGGGTGTGCTCGAAGGGCGGCGCGCGGTCATCACCGGTGGCGCGTCCGGCATCGGCGCGGAGACGTGCCGCCGCTTCGCGGAGGAGGGCGCGTCGGTTGCCGTGCTCGATCGCAACGGCGATGGCGCCCGCGAGGTCGCGAAGGCGGTCGGCGGGATCGGGTTCGAGGTGGACGTGCGCGACGCCGACGCGGTGTCGGGCGCGGTCCGGCAGGCCGCCGAGCGCATGGGTGGCCTGACCGACCTCGTCACCAACGCCGGCACGGGCACCGCGAAGCCGCTGCTCGAGTACACGGACAAGGAGTTCGCGCTGCTCGTCGGCGTGAACCTCACCGGCACGTTCAACACGATCCGGGCCGGCGGTCAGATCATGATGGACAACGGCGGCGGCAGCATCGTCACCAACGCCTCGCTGACCGGTCTCCGTCCGACCCGGGGCGAGGGCCCGTACTCGGCCGCCAAGGCCGGGGTGATCGCGCTCACCGCCAACGTTGCGCTCGAGCTCGCGCCGGCAGTACGGGCCAACTGCGTGGCTCCCGGGATGATCGACACCCCGCTGACCGCGCCGATCACGCAGACGCCGGCGTGGAAGCGGGCGGCCGAGTTCGGCACGCCGCTCGCCCGGCTCGGCACCGCACGCGAGGTGGCCGACGTGATCGTGTTCCTCGCCTCGCCGGCTGCCGCGTACATCACCGGCCAGACGATCGTGATCGACGGCGGCAGCGTCCTGCCGAGCCTGCAGTCCGACGCCGTGCTCCGCGCCATCAGCGGCGGTTGAGCGTCTTCATCACGCGGCTCGACGCGCCGGGCACCGGCGTGCGGGTCGCCGTGAAGGACGCGATCGACGTCGCCGGCGTGCCGACGACCGCCGGCTGTCGCGTGGTGGCCGACCGCGCCGAGCCGGCGCCGGCCGACGCGCCGTGCCTGGCCGGCTTCCGGGCCGCCGGCGCGCGCATCGTCGGCAAGGCCAACCTGCACGAGCTGTGCTTCGGGCGGACGGGGGAGAACCCGTGGTTCGGGACGCCCCCGAACCCGTTCGACCCCGAGCGGGTGCCCGGTGGTTCGTCGAGCGGCTCGGCGGTCGCGGTCGTGCCAGGCATCGACGAGGCCGACATCGCGCTCGGCACCGACACCGCGGGATCGATCCGCACGCCCGCCGCGTGGTGCGGGATCGTCGGTTTGAAGACGACGTTCGGGCGGATCCCGGTCGAGGGAACGTGGCCGCTGGCGCCGACGCTCGACACAGTCGGACCGATGGCGGCGACGGTGGCACGCGTGGTGGAGGGCATGGCCCTGCTCGAGCCGGGCTTCGCCCCCGCATCGAGCCCGCCGCGCCACATCGGTCGGGTGCGCGGCCTCCCGGTCGAGCAGTGGCTCGACGACGCGGTGGACGTCGCCTTGCGCGCCGCCGGCTTCGAGGTGGAGGACGTCGCCCTGCCGGGATGGTCAGCGGCCGACGCCGCGGGCAAGACGGTCCTCTTCGGCGAGGCGTACCGGTCCAACCGGGTGCTGGTCGATGCGCACGCCGGCGAGCTCGGTGATGCGGTCCGCGACCGGCTCGTCGTCAGCCGCGAGATCGGCGACGACGCGCTCGAGGCCGCACGCGCGCAGCGGCGGCCGTGGCGCGCCGAGCTCGCGGCCGTGTTCGAGCGGGTCGAGCTGCTTGCGCTCCCCACGGCGGAGTGCTTCGCGTTCCGGCTCGGCGAGCCGGCGGACCCGAGCGCGCTCGCGCTGCCCGTGAACCTGGCCGGCCACCCGTCGATCGCGCTGCCGGTCCCGGCGCCCGGACCGTTCCCGGCCAGCCTCCAGCTCGTCGGACCGGATGGGAGCGAGGAGCGGCTGGTGGCCGCGGCGGCGCTGGTCGAGGCTGCGGTCCGCGAGTAGAACCTGTTCTATGTCAGGGTCGATCCAAGAGGTAGGCAGCGGCAAGTCGAAGCGGGGCCGCCCGATCGAGCTGGGGGGCGCGCTGGTCACGCTGGTCGAGCCGCACAAGGGCCACGAGGTCGAGTACAACCGCTGGTACGAGCGGGACCACTTCTACGCCGGCTGCATGATCGGGGCGTGGACGATCAGCGGCGGCCGCTACGTCTGCACCCGTGACCTGAAGGCGCTCCGCTACCCGGAGCAGAACCCGGTCGTCCCCGACAACGACACCGGCAGCTACCTCGCCCTCTACTGGGTGCTCAACGGGCGCTTCGGCGAGTGGATCCAGTGGGGCACCGATCAGGTCAAGTGGCTGATCGAGAACGACCGCATGTTCCCGCACCGCGATCACATCCACACGCTCATGTACAAGTACCGGGGCGAGTTCGAGGAGGCCGACGGCGTGCCCGTCGAGCTGGCCCTCGACCACCGGTCGCCGTACCTCGTGATGGTGGTCGGTCAGCCCGCGGCCGGTGCCGACCCCGCGGCGGTCGACGCGTGGTTCGCGGAGCGGGGGCTCGGTGCTGCGGTCGGTGCGTCGTTCGATCCCATCGCGATGCATGCGGGCGCGCCGAGCGACGTGCCGCGCGACGAGGCCACCGACCGGTTCCTCCACCTCTGGTTCGTCGACGACGACCTGCCGGCCGTGTGGGACGACCGCTTCGCCGGCCTCGGCGCCGCGTTCGAGGAGTCGGGTCTCGGCCAGCTCGTGTTCGTGTCGCCGTTCCGCGGCACCGTGCCCGGCACCGACACCTACACGGATCAGCTCTGGTAGCTCAGCCTCGCGACGTGAGCTGATCGAGGATCCAGTTGCCGGCCACCTCGGCACCGGGCCCGGCGAAGTGCACGAGGTCGGGGCGGAGGACGACTCCGTCGCGCTCGAGCGCGCACGTGCCGTCGGGGCAGGCCCAGCCGGCGAGGTCGATCACCCGGGTGCCGGTCGAGGCGGCCGCCGCCCGCAGCGCCTTGTTGCGGCAGTCGGTCGCATCACGGTCGGCGGTCGGGTCGTAGGGCGAGATCAGGTAGGGGATCGTCGTCGTCACCGTGCGGGCGCCGGTCGACTGCAGCAGGCGGAGCTCGTCGGTGAAGACCTGCTGCAGGTGCGCGTCGTGGTCGGGCATGCACTCGTGCTCCCACCGGCCGTCGACCTCCTGCTCGCCGCCGCCGCCCGGCCACGCGAGCGTGAGCAGCACCAGGTCGGGGTGGGACAGGCCGAGGAAGAAGCGCCAGCGGTCCATGACCTGATCGCAGCCGGCGGGCTGGTCGACGATGCCGCCGTCGGTGGCGCGGAACGGCCCGTCCACGCGACCGATGCTGCAGCCGATGATCCCCCGGCTGTAGACGGCGATGCCCCGCTGGTTGCCGACGGTTGTCATGCCCTTGCCCAGGAAGTAGGCACCCGAGTCGCCGACCACGAGGATCACGCGCGGCGTTTCGGGGCCGGCCTGACCGGTCGGTGTGGTCTTGCGGACCGGGTCGACCTTCGGCGTGTCGTTCGAGATCACCAGCTTCGACGGGTTCTTCGCTGCGAGGGCGATCTCGGGGGCGAACGGGCTCGGGCGGGCGACCGTCGCGGTGAGGACGGCGATCACGCAGAGCACCGGTGCGACGAACGCACCTGCCCACGCCGGCCGCCCGTGCAGCACGGTGCCGCGCCGGATCGGCATCTCGAGCAGGTGGTACGAGACGACCGCGAGCACGAGGCTGATCGTGACGCGCAGCGCGTCGAGGGTCAGGCCCTCGAGCCCGGTGCGCAGTGAGTTGCAGACGACGATGACCGGCCAGTGCCAGAGGTACAGGCCGTAGCTGATGCGACCCAGGAACCGCAGGGGACGGAGTGACAGCGCGGTCGCGAGGGCACCCGCCGGCGCCGCCCACACGGCCGCGATCGACAGGGCGGCAGCCGCGCTGCACGCGGTCAGCCCGCCCTCGTAGAGCCAGCCGTCGGAGCCTCCGGCCCGCACCCATGCGACCGCGAGCCCGGCCAGCGAGATGCAACCGACGACCTCGAGCCCGTGCGCCGCGGTTGCGCCGAGCGGACGGTCGCGCCGGGCGAAGATCAGCGCCACCACCGCGCCGAAGAGCAGCCCGGCGGCGCGGGTGTCGGTGCCGAGGTAGACCCGCAGCACGTCGGCCGGGCCGTGGTGCATCGTCACCATCGCGAGCACCGACGCGGTGGCGAGCCCGGCGGTCACGACGAGGAGGGGCGTGAGGCGCCGGCCGGCTCGTCGCGACACGAGGAGGACGCCGCCGACGAGCAACGGCCACAGCACGTAGAACTGCTCCTCGATCGCGAGGCTCCACGTGTGCAGCAGCGGCGACGGCGACCGGATCGTGTCCCAGTAGTTCGTGTGGGTGAGGATCTGGTGCCAGTTGGCCGCGTAGAAGAGCGTCGCCATGCCGTCGCCGCGGATGGACCTCAGCTCGAGCGGGTTGGCCCACCAACGCGCGTAGATCGCGACCGCCGCGACCACGACGAGCATGGCCGGCAGCAGCCGCCGGGCCCGACGCGACCAGAACTCGCCGAAGTCGACCCGTCCGTCGTTGCGCCAGCCGCCCACGAGGAGCGACGTGATGAGGAAGCCGGACAGGACGAAGAACAGGTCGACGCCGAGGAAACCGCCCTTCAGCCGGCCCAGGTGGAACGCCACGACGATGGCCACGGCGACGCCCCGCAGCCCGTCGAGCGCCGGGACGTGGGGCAGGCGGTTCCCATCCCGTTCCACCTGCATGTGACGCACGACCGTACCCGTCCGCCACTGCCACGAACCAGGACCTGCCTGGCCCTCCGACGGGACCT
Source organism: Acidimicrobiia bacterium (assembly GCA_019247975.1). GTDB lineage: Bacteria > Actinomycetota > Acidimicrobiia > Acidimicrobiales > Iamiaceae > JAFBAD01. The sequence continues at coordinate 1,043 of JAFBAD010000336.1, read as the reverse complement.
GACGGTGCGTCAGATCGAGGGATAGCCTGCGGAGATGGAGGACGACTTCCCTCGGATCATCTCGGTCGACGACCACGTCATCGAGCACGCGAACGTCTGGCAGGACCGGCTCCCCGCCAAGTTCAAGGAGAAGGGCCCGCACGTCATCCAGAAGCGCGGGCACATGCACTTCGTGGGTGGCGTCTTCAGCTACGAGGAGGCCGACGACGGCAAGCTCGGGGACTGGTGGGTCTACGAGGAGAAGCAGGTGCCCCAGACGCGCCTGTCCGCGGCCGCCGGCTTCGACCGCGACGAGGTCACCGTCACCGGGATCACCTACGACGAGATGCGGCGCGGCTGCTGGGACCCGAAGGCCCGTCTCGAGGACATGGACGTCAACCACGTCGAGGCGTCGCTCGCGTTCCCGAGCTTCCCCCGCTTCTGCGGCCAGGAGTTCATGGAGGCAAAGGACAAGGAGCTGTCCGACCTCTGCGTGAAGGCCTACAACGACTGGATGGTCGAGGAGTGGTGCGGCGACTCCGATGGCCGCCTGATCCCGCTGACCATCATCCAGCTCTGGGACGCAGAGCTCGCCGCCGCCGAGATCCGGCGCAACGCGGAGCGCGGCGTGCACGCGGTGTGCTTCTCGGAGATCCCGCCGTACCTCGGCCTGCCGTCGATCCACACCGATTACTGGGAGCCGTTCTTCCGGGCGTGCCAGGAGACCGACACGGTCATCTGCATGCACATCGGGTCGTCCTCGAAGATGCCCTCGACGTCGACCGACGCGCCCGCCGCAGTCGGCTCGACGCTCACGTTCGGCAACGCGATGTCGTCGATGACCGACTGGATGTTCTCGGGCTGGCTCGAGCGGCTGCCCGATCTCAAGCTCGCCTACAGCGAAGGTCAGATCGGCTGGATCCCCTACATCCTCGAGCGGGCCGACAAGGTCTGGGAGGACAACCGGGCGTGGGGTGGCGTGGCCGACAAGATCCCCGAACCGCCGTCGACTTACTACTTCAAGAACATCACCGGCTGTTTCTTCGACGACCATCACGGGCTTG
>JAFBAD010000323.1 GCA_019247975.1 Acidimicrobiia bacterium | reverse complement strand
CAGCTGCTCGACTGGCACGACTTCTACCGGCCGAACGCGTTCCCGAACACGCCGGACATCCTGCACGAGTACCTCGTCGCGGGCGGGCGCCCGGCGTTCGAGGCGCGGCTCGTGCTCGCGGCGACGCTGTCGCCGTCGTACGGGATCTACTCGGGCTACGAGTCGTACGAGAACGTGCCGGTGCGCGCTGGCTCCGAGGAGTACCTCGACTCGGAGAAGTTCGAGGCGAAGGAGCGCGCGCTCGACGGGGCGCTGCTCCCGCTCGTCGCGAGCTCGACCACGTACTCGATCAGGTCCCAGCGCGAGGTCTTCCACGTGAAGTACGTGTAGGACTGGTTGAAGCCGAGCTTGGCGAGCGTCCGCATCATCGCCGCCTTGGTGAACGCCTCGGCCAGGAAGATCGTGTCCGGGTGCTTGGCGCGGACCTCGCGGATCATCCACTCCCAGAACGCGAGCGGCTTGGTGTGCGGGTTGTCGACGCGGAACACCCGCACGCCGATGTCGACCCAGTACCGCATGGCGTCGAGGAGGGCCTGCCACAGGCCTTGCCAGTCCTCGCAGTCGAAGTCGGCGTTGTAGATGTCCTGGTACTTCTTGGGCGGGTTCTCGGCGTACTTGAGCGTGCCGTCGGGACGGCGGAAGAACCATTCGGGGTGCTCGGTCAGCCAGGGGTGGTCGGCCGAGCACTGGATCGCGAAGTCGAGCGCGATCTCCATGCCGAGGGCCCGTGCGTCAGCGACGAGCGCCCGCACGTCGTCGACCGTGCCGAGGTCGGGGTGGACCGCCGTGTGGCCGCCGGTCGCGTCGCCGATGGCCCAGGGGCTGCCCGGATCCTCGGGCGCAGCGACCAGCGCGTTGTTGCGACCCTTGCGGTTGGTCAGGCCGATCGGGTGGATCGGCGGAAGGTAGATGACGTCGAAGCCGAGCTCGGCCAGCGCAGGGAGGCGCTGGCGGACCCCGGCGAGACCGCCCCAGGAGCGGGGGAACAGCTCGTACCAGGAGCCGAACCGGGCCAGCACCGGATCGACCTGCACCTCGACGGGACGGTCCGGGCTGACCGCGCCGCGCTGGTCGGGATGGCGGTCGCAGATCGACGCGATCTCCGGGTCGAGCGCCGCGGCCACCCGATCGAGCATGGGCACCAGCGGGTCGGCGACGACCGCGGCGGCGTCGATCACGCGGGTGCGCTCGGCGCCGGTCGCCCGTCGGGCGGCTGCGCTCATGAGCTGCGCACCTTCGAGCAGCTCGCCGCTCAGGTCCTCCTGACCGGCGGCCGCCTTGCGGCTGATCTCCTCGCGCCACGACGCCGGCGTGTCGGCCCAGGCCCGCACGGTCCAGGTCCAGCGGCCGATCTCCTCGAGCTCGAGGTCGGCCTCCCAGCGCACGCCGGCCTCCTCCGCGTCGACGTGGCGCATCGGCGCCTCTTCCCAGCGGCTCGACTGCGGCCGGCGCCAGCGCACGACGGCCCGGAGCACGTCGTGGCCGTCGCGGATGATGTCGGCGCCGACGGTCAGCGACTCGCCGACGGTCCGCTTGACCGGGTACCCGCCGTCGACGACGGGCCCGAGCGCCTCGATCCGGATGCGGGCCGGGGTGCGCGCCGGCAGAGGGCGGCCTGGGAGGGAGGACACGATCCTCCTTTGTACCCGGCTTTCTCCGAAGAGTGCGTGGCCTCAGCCGCTATCCGGATGCACAGTCGGGAAGGAAGGCGACGATGACGCTCTTCGACGGCGAGACGCGCTCCTGGGACGAGGTGCGCGACGACGCTCTGGCCTGCACGAACTGCCCGCTCTGGGAGCCGGCGGGTGACACGGTCTTCGGCGAGGGCCCGGTTCCGGCCCGGATCATGCTCGTGGGCGAGCAGCCCGGTGACCAGGAGGACCGCCAGACCCGCCCGTTCGTCGGTCCGGCCGGCAAGGTGCTCGACGACGCGCTGGCCGAGGCGAAGCTCGAGCGCTCCGAGCTGTACGTGACCAACGCGGTCAAGCACTTCAAGTTCGTGCAGCGGGGCAAGCGCCGCATCCACCAGACGCCGACCGCCGGCGAGTCGAAGGCGTGCCACCCCTGGCTGCGCAGCGAGCTCGACCTCGTGAAGCCCGAGCTGCTCGTGCTGATGGGCGCCACCGCGGCGAAGTCGATCCTCGGCTCGTCGTTCCGGCTCACGCAGCACCGGGGCGAGGCGGTCGACTCGGACGCTGCCCCGATCGTGACCGCCACGATCCACCCGTCCGCCGTCCTGCGGACCGACCCCTCCGAGCGCGAGCAGTACTTCGCCAGCCTCGTTGCCGATCTCCGCACCGCCCAGGAGCTCGCCGGGCTCCGCTGATCCCAGCGGCGTTTTTGCGTGCGATCGTCTCCAGTTCTGGAGACGATCGCACGCAGGATCAGGCGGCGCGGCGACGGGCTCGGAGCTCGGCCGCCCGTACCCGTTCCATCGCCGGTTGCGGATCGCCCCAGATCTCGTGGTCCCATACAGATGCGACCGTGAAGCCGACTTCGTCGAGGAGCGCGAACCGGCGGGCGTCGTCCTCGGCGTCGGCGAGGGCGGCGTGGTACGCCTCGCTGAGGACCTCGACGACCAGTGGGCAGTCGTGGTGGCGGAAGTCGACCCGTCCGATCCAGGTCTGGCCGCCGAGGTCGACCTGACGGTGGAACGGTCCGATGCCGTAGCGCTTGGCGAGGGTGTCGAACCGGCTCTCGAGGTTGCTGGCTGGTGGCACGTAGCCGATGGGTCGGTCCTCGAGGATGTCGCGCATCACCACGGTTCCGGTCCGGCCTCGATCGGCCCAGTCGCCGAACATGAGGTCGAGGTGCTGGCGGCTGGTGAGGTTGCGGGCCCAGAGGTTGTCGCAGGCCCGGGCGGCGCGTTGCGGGTGGACGGTGGCCGCGAGCTCGAAGATCACCCGGGTGGGTGTCGAGATCGGGATGTCGTCGAGCACCGTCGTGTGATCGGCACGGAGATCGCCCACCTCGTGGATGCGCGCCAGCGAGCCTGGCCGGCGGGTGCCACCTCGCGGTCGGGTGACATCGATGTGGCGCAGGTGGAGGAGGCCGAACCCCGACGTCCGCCACACCGCTGCGGCCGCCGCGTGGGAGAGGAACGCCGCCGGTCCGGCGTCGAGCACCGCGGCGTGCAGGCGCTGCTCGAACGTGCGCTTCGAGCCACGACGGACGAGGACTCGGGGGGTGAGCGGCTCCCAGTCATCCGGGCTGAGGAACCGCCAGACCTTCTGTCGGGACCATCCGGCCGCGAGCAGCTGCTCGCGTGCGATCAAGGCGTGTTGGTGCTCGGCCAGGTCGAGCGCGTCGCTTCGGTCCATGCCCGGATCATCCGCAGGGGGTCTGACAGTTCACGGCCGGAGCGGATCCTGCGTGCGATCGTCTCCAGTCCTGGAGACGATCGCACGCAAAAACGCAGTGCGGGTGGGGGTGGGGGTCAGCCGCGGAAGGTTTGGAGAATGGGTTGGGCGGCTTGCTCCTGCAGTAGGAGGACCTGAGCGCCGCCCGAGGTGGTCGTGGGGGTGGTCGGCAGGACGAGCGACTGCGGGTTCAGGCGGCCCATGTTCCAGGCGAAGCGGAGGCCGTCGATCAGCGTCATGTGGTCGTCGATCTTCAGCCCGGCGGTGAGCGACTCGCCGATCTTGCGCAGGTGGAACGGGTTGCGTGACGCGCCCGCCTGCGACAGCACCGCCCGCAGGAACGCCTGCTGGCGCTTCACCCGGCCGAGGTCGGCCGTGCCGTCGACCACGTGCTGGCCGTCGATCGTCTCGGTGTAGGTGCGGGAGCGGACGTAGGCGAGCGCCTGCGCGCCGTTCAGCTCGACCGCGCCGGTCTGCTGGATGTCGAGGCCGGACTTCGGGTCGGTGGCCGGGTGCGGGAAGTCGATCGTGACGCCGCCTATCGCGTCGACGAGGCCGGCGAAGCTCACGAAGTTGATCTCGATGTAGCGGTCGAGCGGGATGCCGAGGGTCTCCTGCACGGTGCGCACCAGGGTCTGCGGGCCGCTGTTGTACGCGCTGTTGATGCGGTGCTGACCGTCCTGACCCGGGATCGCCACGAAGAGGTCGCGGGGGAGCGACATGATCCAGCTCTTCGAGCCCTGGGTGCGGAGCACGAGCATCGTGTCGGACCGGTTGCCCGACACGCCGGGCCGGTTGTCGGTGCCGACGAGCAGGTAGTTCGTGCCGCCCGGCGCGCCCGACAGCACGCCACCGACGGGGACCTTCTCGATCTTGTCGAACTGGCTGGTGGCGTACGCGTAGGTCCCGACCATCGTGACCACGAGGAGCACGACGACGGTGGCGAGCACGCTCATCACCACCCGCCGCCGGCGCCCGGGCAGGACCGATCCTCGAGGGCGGCTCGACGCACCGCGGTCGTAGCGGCGGTGCCACAGCTGCTCGGCGCCGATCCCGATGGCGAGGCCGACGAGGAACCCGAGGACGAGCTTCACGAGCCGGTCCGGAACACGAGCTCGACCGGGCCGATGCCGATCCGGTCGCCGTCGGTCAGGGGCACGGGCGTGGTCGCGGTGATGCGCGAGCCGTTGTGCCGGGTGCCGTTGCTGGAGCCTTCGTCGGTGAGCGTCCAGCGCGCACCGTCCGGGCGGACGACCGCGTGGTTGCGGCTGACGCGGCTGTCGTCGATGCGGATGGTGCGGTCGGGTCCCCGTCCGATGGTGGTGGTGCCCTCGAGCACGTGATCAGTGCCGTCGCTCCGCACCAGTCGAGCGGCGGCGGGCGCCGGCGGCGCAGCTTCCGGAGCAGGAGCAGGAGCCGGAGCCGGCGCAGCCTCGGCCCGGGCGGCCGGACCGCGGGCGTCCACCGCCGGGGCGCCGCGCGGGCGGCTCGGGTCCGCGTCGAGGTCGATGCGCAGCCGCGACGGCACCTCCCAGCCGTGGTCCTCGCCCGCCTTGGCCAGCGCCTGCTCGAGGCCCTGGCGGAAGAACCCGGGGGCCTGGTCCACGGTGGCCTTGTCGTCGGGGTGGAGGCGCACCCGGAACTCGGCCGGTACCGCCCCTCCCGCCCGCTCGGGCCGGACGTGGCGGAGCATCTCCGACAACGTCGCCCGCTGCAGGTGGGGCAGGTCCAGCTCGCGCCGGGCGCCGAGGGTCCCGCCGACCGAGCGGGCCATCGATGCCGCGCCGGCGGTGGAGGCGGGACGGCGGAGGATCCTCGATCCGGTGAAGCCGGCCAGCATCCCCACGAGGACGACGACCAGCGTGAGCACGAGCCGAGAGGCTACGGGCGCGCTCTGCGGTAGAGGTGCACGCCTGGCCAGGGGAGGGGTCCCCCGGCGTTACCCTTCGGCGGGTGGAGCCCGCCCCGGCCGCGCGCTTCGAAGCCGATGTGGCGTTGGCTGACGGAGGCACGGTGCACGTGCGGCCGATCGTCCCCGACGACGCCGCGCTGATCGTCGACTTCCACGCGCGCCAGTCGCCCGAGAGCATCTACTTCCGCTACTTCAGCCCCCGGCCGACGCTCACCGAGCGGGACCTCGAGCGCTTCACCAACGTCGACTACACGGACCGGATGGCGTTCGTCGGCATCATCGCCGGCGAGCTCGTCGGGATCGCCCGCTACGACCGCCCACCCGGTCGGCGCGACGCGGAGGTCGCGTTCTTCACCGACGACGGGCACGCCGGACGGGGCATCGCCACGGTGCTGCTCGAGTACCTCGCGGCGGCGGCCCGGGATGCAGGCGTGACCGGGTTCACGGCGACGGTGCTGCCGCAGAACCGCAGGATGCTCTCGGTGTTCAAGCAGGCCGGCTTCGCGGTGACGAGCCACTTCGCCGACGGCGTGATCGAGGTGGAGTTGGCGATCGAGCCGACCGAGGAGGCGCTCGCCGCCATGGACGCACGGGCCGCCGCATCCGAAGCGCGCTCGGTCGCGCGCATCCTCGTGCCCCGTTCGGTCGCGGTCGTCGGCGCGTCGCGTCGGGTCGGAACGCTCGGCCACGCGGTGTTCAGGCGGCTGATCGAAGCGGGCTTCGACGGACCCGTGTACCCGGTGAACTCCGAGGCGGACCACGTCGGCAGCGTGCGGGCCTACCCGTCCGTGCTCGACGTGCCCGACGACATCGACCTCGCGGTCCTCGTCGTCCCGGCCGACCAGGTGCTCGACGTGGTCGAGGACTGCGCCCGCAAGCAGGTGCGCGGCCTGGTCGTGATCAGCGCCGGCTTCGCCGAGTCGGGTCCCGAGGGCGCTGAGGAGGAGCGGCGGCTGGTCGAGCGGGTGCGCAGCCTCGGCCTGCGCATGGTGGGTCCGAACACGATGGGAGTGGTCAACACCGCGCCCGGCGTCCGGTTGCACGCGTCGTTCACGGAGGTCATGCCCGCGCCCGGGCGCATCGGCGTGCTGTCGCAGTCCGGCACCATCGGCGCCGCCGTGCTCGACGAGCTCGGGCGGCACGGACTCGGCGTGTCGACGTTCGTCGCCGCGGGGAACCGGGCCGACGTCAGCGGCAACGACCTGCTCCAGTACTGGGAGCAGGACGAGCGCACCGACGTCGTGCTCCTCTACCTGGAGTCCTTCGGCAACCCGCGCAACTTCGCCCGCATCGCGCGGCGGGTCGCGATCCACACGCCCATCGTCGCGGTGAAGCCTAACCGGCTGACGCCGCTCACCGACGACGGGACGGTCGACGGTGGCACCGACGGCCCGGAGGTGGCGATCGACGCGCTCCTCGGTCAGACCGGCGTCATCCGGGTCGAGACCCTCGAGCAGCTCGTCGATGCAGCGCGAGTGCTCGCCAACCAGCCGCTGCCTCGGGGCCGGCGCGTCGCTCTCGTGTCGAACTTCTGGGGACCCGCGGTGCTGGCCGCCGATGCGTGCATCGCGGCCGGCCTGGAGCTGCCGCCGCTGTCAGCGGAGACGTCCGAGCGCCTGCGGGAGACCCTCCGTCCTGGTGCGCGCGTGACCAACCCGGTCGAGCTCACCTCGGAGGCGGGGCCGCGCGAGTACGGCGCGACGATGGCCGCGCTGATCGAGGACGCCGGCGTCGACGCGGTCCTCGCGCTGTACGCGCCGACGATCCCCGATCGGACCGGCGAGATCGCTCGCGCGGTGGCCGGCGCCGCGAGCACCCAGGCGACCACGACGGTGCTGGCCAGCTTCCTCGGCCCCCACCCGCCCGGCGCGCTCGACGGCCTCGGTCCGGTGCCCGCGTTCGCGTTCCCGGAGGCGGCGGCCATCGCCCTCGGCCGCATCTGCCGGTACGCGATGTGGCGGAACCGGCCGGCCGGCGCGGTGCCCGACGTCGACCAGGCCGAGAGCGTCGCGGCCCGAGCGGTCGCCGCGGCCGCGCTCGACGGCCGGGACGGCAGCATCGTGCTCGACCCGGTCGCCGCCCGCGAGCTGCTGGCCACCCACGGGATCGACGCGGTCCGCCAGCGGTTGGTCGACGGCGAGGAGGATGCGGTCGCGGCAGCGGCCGAGATCGGCTACCCGGTCGCGCTCAAGGCGCCCGGCCTGACACGGCCGGCGAAGACCGAAGCCGGTGGCGTCGCGGTCGACGTGCATGGCGACGACGAGCTGCGCCGGGCCTTCGTCCGCATGGCGGACCTGCACGGCGCGGCGATGCAGCCGGCGCTGCTCCAGGCGATGGGCCGGAGCGGCACCGACGTCGAGCTGGTCGTGCGGCAGCACCCGACCTTCGGCTCGGTCCTCAGCCTCGGCCCGGCGGGGACCGGTGCGCTCGAACCCCGGGTGGTCCCGCTGACCGACCTCGACGCCGAGCGGCTGGTGGACGGCGTCGCCGGGTTGGACCCCGAGGCGGCCGCGTGCCTGGCCGAGCTCGTCCTCCGCCTGTCCGCGCTGGCGGTCGCGGTGCCGGAGCTGGTCGAGCTGCGCCTCGACCCGGTCCTGGTGTCGTCCACCGGCGCGGTGCCGACCGACCTGCACGTGCGCCTCGAGCACTGGACCCGTCAGTCGGACCCGCTCGTGCGCCGGCTGGCGTGAGCGCTGCCGCTACAGGTCGAGGCTGAAGCCGAGCAGCGGGATGTCGGGCACCGGCGTCCAGTCGAGGTCGGGCCGGCGGGCGAAGCCGAGCCGCTCGTAGAGCCGGTGGGCGGCCTGCATCCAGGGCGTCGAGTGCAACACGATGTGCTGCGAGCCGACGTCGCGGGCGCGCTCGATGCAGGCCCGGACCAACGCCTCGCCGACGCCCTGGCCCTGGGCGTGACCGGCCACCGCCAGCATGCGGATCGTCGACGCGCCGGCGATCTCGTGCTCGGCCAGTGGGTTGTCGCCGTCGGGCACGAACGTGACGCCGCCGAGCACGGTGCCGTCACCGTCGATCGCGACGAGCACGTCGGCCACCGCCGCCCGCGTCGCCACGTCCGCCAGCTCGGCTTCGTAGTCGGGCTCCTCCACGTGACCGGGCAGCGCGGTGTACGCAGCGACGGTCAGAGCGCCCAGCTCGTCGGCCTCCTCGGGCCGCACCGGCCGTATCACCAACGCTCCGCTCGGCACGGCGGGGGAGCCTACGGACCGTAGGGTCGGTCCCGTGCGAGCCGTGGTGCTGACCGAGCACGGGGGACCCGAGGTCCTGTCCGTGACCGAGATCGACGATCCCGAGCCGGGTCCCGAGGAGGTCGTGGTCGACGTGGTCGCCACGGCGGTCAACCGGGCCGACGTGCTCCAGCGCATGGGCTACTACCCCGAGCCGGGCCCGCCCCGGAAGCACGAGGTGCCGGGCATGGAGCTGGCCGGACGGGTGGCGTCGGTCGGTTCCCGCGTCAGCGCATGGTCCGTCGGCGACCCGGTGATGGGGATCGTGTCCGGTGGCGCGTACGCCGAACGGGTCGCGGTGCACGAGCGGCAGCTGGTCGCCGTGCCGGATGCGCTGCCGCTCGCCGACGCAGGCGCCGTTCCCGAGGTGTACCTGACCGCGTGGGACGCGCTCGTCGTGCAGGGCGGCCTCACCGCGGGTCGGTGGGCGCTGGTGCACGCGGGTGCGTCGGGTGTCGGTACCGCCGGCATCGGCATCGCCAAGGCGCTCGGCGCGCTGGTGGTCACGACGGTGAGCGGCAAGAAGGTCGAGGCCTGCCGTCGGCTCGGTGCCGACGTGGTGGTCGACTACACGGCCGGCGAGGACTTCGTCGAAGCGGTCCGTGACGCGACCGGCGGCGCCGGCGTCGACACCGTGCTCGACGTCGTCGGCGGTGACTACGTCGACCGCAACATCTCCGCGATCCGCACCGGCGGGTCGATCGTGCAGGTCGGCGTGATGGGCGGCGGATCGACGCAGGTCAACGTCGGCGCACTGATGCCCAAGCGGGGCCGCCTGATCGGCACGGTGCTGCGGGCCCGCCCGATCGAGGAGAAGGTCGCGCTCACGCAGCGCTTCGGGCGTGAGGTGGTGCCGTGGTTCGCCGACGGCACGCTCGCCCCGGTGATCGACTCCCGCTTCCCGCTCGACGACGTGGGCGACGCGCACCGCCACATGGAGTCGAACGCCAACGTCGGCAAGATCGCCCTGGACGTCGCACCCGACCGCTGAAATTGGCTCGGTTCGCCGCGCTATGCGCGACTGAACGCGCCAATTCCAGGGGTGGGGCGAGGGAGCGGGCGGTTCGGGTCCGGGTAGATGCGGGCGAGCACCAGCGCGGCGAGGAACCCTGCGCCCATGCCCGCCGCGTGCGCGACCCACGCGACCGAGTCGTCGCCGGCGATGAACTGGGTGACGAAGAACAGCCCGAGCAGCACCCATGCGGGGACGTAGACGACGTTCCAGAGCAGCACGGTGAGGATCCGTCCCCTCGGTCTGAAGACGAGGTACGCGCCCATGACGCCGGCGATCGCGCCGGACGCGCCGAGCACGGGCACCGCGTCGTTCCAGTGGAACAGCGCGTGCCCGAACGTCGCGATCACGCCGGTGATCAGGTACAGCGCGAGGTACGGCACCGGGCCTATTCGGTCCTCGACGTTGTTGCCGAACACCCACAGGAACAGCATGTTGCCGGCGATGTGCAGGACGCTGCCGTGGATGAACATCGCAGTGAGGAGCGACAGCAGCACGATCTTCCCGCTGACCGCCGGCTCGGACGGATCGCGCTCGCCCGTGCAGCGCACGCCGTCGTGCAGCGACTTCATGTGCTGGATCTCGCAGGGGATCGCGCCCCACTTGTAGGCGAAGGCGTTGACGTCGCGCTCCTCGGTCGAGGAGAAGCCCTTCGTGCTGTTGGCGTCGCCACCCTGCAGCGCGGCCGGTTCGAGGAAGAGGAACACGACGACGTTGACGACGATCAGCGCGTAGGTGACCCACGGGATGCGCTTGGTGGGTGCGTCGTCGTGGATCGGCAGCGCCATGTCAGCGGTCCTCCGGCTCGGCCACCGCGACGACCATCGTGCGGGCCGCGAAGTCGTGGAAGCTGCGGCCGGGCACGAACCGCATGACGATCAACCAGGCGAACAGGAGCGTGCCGGCGAGCGCGCCCGCCGCGATCGCGAGGGCGTTGCCGTCGGCACCCGCGAAGGCGGCGATGGTCAGCGCCGGGAGCGCGTAGAGCGGGAGCGAGACGAGGATCGCCCGGGTGACCGCAGGCATCGGTCCGGGGGCCTCGCCCGTCCGGCGATCGACCACGGCGAGGCCGAACCGGCGGTGGCCGGCGGTCGCCCCGGTCCGCGAGATCCGCCACGTCTCGTCGGCGACGAACGCGACCTCCCACAGGAGCCCCAGCAGCCCGAGCAACCAACCCGAGAGGTGGGGGACCGACAGCGCGAAGCCGAGGGCCACGATGAGCAGCACGAGGACCGGCGTGTCGTCGAGCCGCGACGCGCGCGCTCGACGCCGGCGCTCGAACGACGCAGCCGGGCCGGCCGGGTTGATCTGCGCCGGCGTCTGGTGGGTGGCCCGCTCGGCGAGCTCCTGCGCGCCGAAGCCGGCGGGCGCGCGGCGGTCGAGCACGACCGTGCCCGCGGTCCGGTCCGGGTAGCCGCGGCGCTGCGGCGAGGTCAGCGCGGAGACCCCCGCACACAGGCCGATGAACGCGGCGACGAACGACGCGCTGATGCCGACGCCGAGGCGGTCGCCGTCAGCGGCGCCGGTGTTCCCGGCGATGACGAGCGGCAGCCACGCGACCCCGAGCGTGATGAACGCCGAGAGCATCGCCCGCCGGAGAGCCGCCTGCGGGTCGACGGCGGCCCGGTCGAGCCGGCCGACCCGGATGCCGGTGATCTGCTTGCCGGGCGTGGCCCCCAGCATCGTGACGCACAGCGTCTCGTAGGCGACGGCCACGACGAAGCCGACGGTGAGCCGGGCGAGCACCCGCTCGGACGGCACGAGCAGGATCGGCACGACGAACAGCACCATGCACACCGCAGCGTCGATCGCGCGGGCTCCGATGCGGCGACCCACCGACGCGAGCGGGTCGACCGGAGCCGGCGGCGCCGCCGGCCACCACGGTCCGGTCGCCCACGGTTGCGGCTGAGGTTGGTGCTGGGGTTGCGGTGGCCCGCCGTAGGGCGCTCCGGGCTGGGGCGGCCAGGGCTGCTGGGGCCAGCCCGGCGCCGGGGGCGGCGGGCCCGGGTGGGTGGAGACCGGAGGCCGACCGCCCTGGCTCCACGGACCGGTGTCGGTCAGCGGTCCTCGATCCGCACGTAGTCCCGTACCTCCTCGCCGATGTAGAGCTGCCGCGGCCGAGCGATCTTCTGATCCTGCTCGAGCAGCTCCTTCCAGTGGGCCAGCCAACCGGCGGTGCGGGGGATGGCGAAGAGCACGGTGAACATGTCGATCGGGAAGCCCATCGCCTGGTAGATGAGGCCCGAGTAGAAGTCGACGTTCGGGTAGAGCTTGCGGCTGATGAAGTAGTCGTCGGCGAGCGCGGTCTCCTCGAGCTTCAGCGCGATGTCGAGCAGCGGGTTCTTGCCCGTCACCTCGAAGACCTCGTAGGCGGCGTCCTTGATGATCTTCGCCCGCGGGTCGTAGTTCTTGTAGACGCGGTGCCCGAAGCCCTGGAGCCGGCCGCCCGTGCCCTCCTTCACGCTCTTCACGAAGTCAGGCACGTTGTCGATCGACCCGATCTCGTTGAGCATGCGGATGACCTGCTCGT
>JAFBAD010000267.1 GCA_019247975.1 Acidimicrobiia bacterium | reverse complement strand
CGCTCTCGTGGACGGTCTCGGGCACGTCGACGCCGATGGCGCCGAGCCAGCCCGGGACGTCCCCCCGCAGCCCCGTGGACGCGACGACGAGATCGGCGTCGAGCTGGGTGCCGTCGCCGAGCCGCACCCCGGTGACGACCGGCGGGCTCGCGCTGGTGTCGGCCACGAGGCCGTCGGCGGTGGCGTCGGTGAGGAAGCGGACGCCCGGTTGCTCCAGGGCGGCGTGGCGCAGCACCCACTCGAAGGTCGTGCGCCGGACGATGAGCACCTTCAGGTCCTCGTCGCCGGGCTGCGGCTCGCCGAGGCTGGCGGTCATCGGCATGGTGATGCCGCCCACCGACAACAGGTCGTCGAGCACGTCGGGGTAGTGCTCGCGGAGCTCGACGAAGATGCGGGCCAGGAAGCCGTGGGTCTGGTGCACCTGCGGAGCACCCCGGCGCTCCGCCGCGAAGGCCTCCTCGGCGTCGGAGGTCGCAGGCAGGGGGTCACGCTCCACCACGGTCACCTCGTGGCCGGCCCGGCCGAGCGCGAGGGCCGCCGACAGGCCGCCCACCCCTCCTCCGACGATCACCACGCGCAAGGAGCAGTATGGTAACGCGCGTTGCCAACTACTGCAGACCGCCGAGGTTGGGCCGGCATCCCGGCCGACGAGCGGCGGGCGACGCGCCGGACCCGCCTGCTCGATGCCGCCCTCGAGCTGCTCGGCACCGACGGCTGGTCGGCCACGACGGTCCGGGGCATCTGCCTCACCGCCAAGCTGAACCCCCGCTACTTCTACGAGAGCTTCGCGAGCCTCGACGCTCTGCTGGTCGCCGTCTACGACCGGACCGTCGAGGAGCTCGCGGCCACGGTGTACCGCGCCGCCGAAGGCGCGGCGACCGACCCCGAGTCCCAGGTGCGCGCCGTGCTGCGCGGCATCGTCGACTTCGTCGACGAGGACCAGCGCCGCGGTCGCGTGCTCTACGTGGAGGCGATCGGCAACGAGGCGCTCAACCTGCGGCGCATCGAGACCGGCCACGAGCTCGTCGAGCTGCTCGAGCGCGACGCGTCCGAGCGCTACGGACGGCCACCGGCCGGTGAGCGCATCGGTCGCATCGCGGCCGCGTTCCTCGTCGGCGGCTTCGGCGAGCTGCTCGGCGCCTGGCTGGCGGGCCGGATCGACGTGTCGAAGTCACAGCTCGTCGACGACGCGAGCACCCTCTTCCTCGCGGTGGGCGACGCCGCCGGCCGCATCGCCCATTCTCGAGGCAATGGCGACCGGATCCCGGGTGCCCCGTCCTCGAGAACGACCGACAGGCGGGCTCGGTGATCTTCCTGGGGTGGTCGTCGGTCGATCCGGCTGAGGAGCTCGGGGAAGGACCGTGGCGTGAGGTGTTCCGCCTCGCGCCCGGGCTGTTCCTCTTCGACAGCGAGGCGTCGCTGTCCCGGGTGTACCACGAGCTCAAGTGGTCGTTGCCTCCGGGGGCCAGCGTGCTCGTCGCCCCCCTCCACGAGGCGCCGAAGTTCCTGCGGCTCGAGCACGGCGCCCGCGCGTGGCTGCGGGACCGTCAGCTCGATCGCTGAGGCGCGCTCAGTGATCCGCTGAGCTGCGGACCTCGGCGTCGAGGTCGATCCCGAGCTCCTGCGCGACCTCGTGGTGGCGCTTCGACTTCGCCTCGAGCTCGGTCTGGAACGCCTGGAGCACGGCGACCTTGGCGAGCACCTGCTCCTGGGTGCGGGCGTTGAGCTTCGACGCCTCGATGATGATCGCGGCCTGGCGCTTCCGGCTGGCCGTCGAGTCGTACTCGGAGCGCAGCTCGGCGAGGCGGTCGTCGGAGTTCAGGATCTCGCGGATCTCCTCGAGGTTGAAGCCCATGATCGCCTGCAGCTCGCGGATGCGGTGGATGCGAGCGCGGTCGTCCTCGCTGTACCGGCGCGTGCCGCCCTTGCTGTAGGCGGCCGGCCGGAGCAGCCCGATCTCCTCGTAGTAGCGGAGGGTCCGGGTCGAGACGCCGAGCTGCTCGGCCATCTCGCCGATGCGGAGGTGGCCGTCGGTCACGCGGGGACCCACTCCTCCGGCATCGGCGTCTCCTCGTCGTCGGCGTCGGCATCCTCGGGCGCTCCGAAGGGCCCGGTCTCGTCGTCGACAGCAACGTACCTGCCACCCCGCAGCCACGAGGCCCAGGCCGCCACGAGGCACATGATCAGCGACGCCGTGAACGCGATCCGCAGGCCCGAGATGAACGGGTCGGAGATGAGCTCGGGGAAGAACTCCTTGCCGGTGATCGCGTCGCGGTCGGCCGGCTTCAGCTGCGCCAGCGTGTCGTGGGGGACCAGCTTCTCCATCGGGTTGTAGCCGAGGAAGGCGGCGAAGAGGCTGCCGACCGGCGGCTGGTCCGCGATCTGCTGCGCCGTCGCTGCAGGGACGCCGTCGCGCGCGAGGCCGGTGCGCATCGACGTCGGGAGCGTGCCCGA
>JAFBAD010000249.1 GCA_019247975.1 Acidimicrobiia bacterium | reverse complement strand
CGCGGCGTCGCTCCTCGGCGGCGGCGTGAAGGCGGCCGGGGTCGAAGTCGGTGACGACGACAGCCCGGTGGTCGTCGAGCACGCAGCCGAGTGCGAGGCGCTGCTCGTGCTGCGCCCTGACCATGTCGAGGTGTGCCGGCCGGTGCCGGCGGCCGAGGAGGGCGCACCGCTCGATCCGCTGACCCCGGCCGGCGTCCTGCACGATCTCCCGAGCGGAGAGGTGCTGGGCGACGCCGCGGTAGCGGAGCGGCTGCGGCGCCAGGGCCGGGTGCTCGGTGCGGCGACGCTCGTCGGTGCCGCGCAGGGCGCGCTCGACGTCGCCCGTGCCTACGCGCTGGAGCGCGAGCAGTTCGGCGTGCCGATCGGCTCGTTCCAGGCGATCAAGCACATCCTCGCCGACATGTTCGGCCGGGTGGAGCTGGCCCGGGCGGCGACCTACGCAGCCGCCGCCATCACCGTCGATCCGGCGGCCGGCGACCCCGAACGGGCCGGAGCCACCGCCAAGGTCCTCGCCGGTGAGGCGGGCATCGCCAACGGACGAGCGGCGGTGCAGGTCCTCGGGGGCATGGGCTTCACCTGGGACATGCTCCCGCACCTCTACCTCAAGCGGTCGTGGGTCCTGGAGAACACCTTCGGGACCGCTGCGTCGTGCGCGACGTTCCTCGCCGAGACGGTGCCCGCGTGACCGTCCGGATCGACACGGTCGACGGCGTGCTGCAGATCCGCCTCGACCGGCCCGAGCGGAAGAACGCGCTCGACGTCGCGTCGATCTCCGAGATCGTCGGCGCGCTGGAGTCCGCCGCGACCGACGACGCCTTGCGGGCGGTCGTGCTGCGCAGCACCGGCGACGACTTCTGCGCGGGTGCGGACTGGGTGGCGACGAACGCGACCGGTGGGGTGAAGCCGCGCACCGGCAGCATCCAGCGGCGCACCCCACTGCAGGCCCACCGCCTCGTCCAGCTCCTCGTCGAGGTGCAGCTGCCGGTGGTGTGCGCGGTGCGGGGCTGGGCCGCCGGGCTCGGCTGCCAGCTCGCGCTCGCCGCCGACTTCACCATCGCGGCGGAGTCGAGCCGGTTCTGGGAGCCCTTTCTGCGTCGTGGCTTCAGCCCCGACAGCGGCGCGACCTGGCTGGTGCCGCGCCTGGTGGGCGTCGCCCGCGCCAAGGAGCTGCTGCTGCTCGGCCGCGAGCTGTCGGGGGCCCAGGCCGCAGCGTGGGGGCTGATCCACCGAGCCGTGCCCGACGGGGAGCTCGACGTCGCGGTCGACCAGCTGGTGGCCGAGCTGGCGAGCGGGCCGACCGTCGCGTTCGGCCTGACCAAGCGGAGCATCCACCGCGCGCTGGAGAGCTCGCTGGCCGAGGCGATGGAGATCGAGGCCAACGCGCTCGAGCTGAGCTCGCGCACGTCGGACTTCCGCGAGGGCCTCGCCGCGTTCAAGGATGGCCGGGCTCCGAAGTTCGAAGGCCGATAGGGGACGCCGCAGATGGGTTACGAGGCGATCGGCTACGAGGTCGCGGACCGGATCGCGACGATCACGCTGAACCGGCCGGAGGCGCTCAACGCGCTCAGCCCGGCGATGGTCGGCGAGCTCCGTGCGGCGTACGCCGAGGCCGAGGCGGACGACGACGTGTGGCTGCTGCTCGTGACGGGCACCGGCCGCGCGTTCTGCACCGGCGCAGATGTGGGCGAGATCCCCGACGACGGCCGGGTGATCTACGACGAGCCGTACCTGTCGACGTTCCCGCAGTGGGAGGCGCCGCAGGAGGGCACGCCGCCGTTCCGCTCGATGACCAAGCCGATCGTCGTCGCGGTCAACGGCATCTGCTGCGGCGCGGGTCTCGACTGGGTGACGACCGGCGACATCGTGATCGCGTCGGACCAGGCCACCTTCTTCGACCCGCACGTGAGCATCGGTCTCGTCTCGGGGCGCGAGGTGGTGCGGTTGGCGCGGGCGCTGCCGACGACGGTCGCGCTGCGCATGGCGCTCATGGGCAAGCACGAGCGCATGGGCGCGGAGCGGGCCTACGAGCTCGGCCTCGTGTCCGAGGTGGTCGAGCACGACCGGCTGATCGAACGGGCCCGCGAGATCGCGTCGATCGTCAACCGCAACGCGCCGCTGGCGGTGCGGGGCACGCGCCTGGCGATCCGGCGTGGCCTCGACCTGCCGATGCACGATGCCGAGGTGATGGCCGAGACGTTCCGGGAGCGGGTCGTCCGCACCGACGACGCCAAGGAGGGACCGCTCGCGTTCACGGAGAAGCGCGACCCGGTCTGGCGGTGCCGGTGACGGGCAGCTCCTACGAGACGATCCTCTACGAGCGGTCCGACGACCACGTCGCCACGATCACGCTCAACCGGCCCGAGGTGCTGAACGCGTTCGATCGCACGATGTGCGAGGAGATGCGCGCCGCGTGGAAGCGGGTGAAGGACGACCCACTGGTCCACGCGGTGGTGCTGCGGGCGGCCGGCGAGCGGGCGTTCTGCGCGGGCCTCGACACGAAGCAGCCGTACGGCCAGCCCGACGACGTCTGGAACCACGAGGACCCCGGTGAGCTGCTCAGCCCCAAGTGGCAGCAGGTCTGGAAGCCCGTCGTCTGCGCGGTGCACGGCATCTGCACGGCCGGCGCCTTCTACTTCGTGAACGAGGCCGACATCGTCATCTGCTCGGACGACGCCACCTTCTTCGACTCGCACGTGACCTACGGGTTGGTGTCCGCCCTCGAGCCGGTCGGCCTCATGCGCAAGGTCGGCCTGGCCGAGACGCTGCGCATGGCGCTGTCGGGCAACGACGAGCGGGTCACCGCCGAGACCGCGCTGCGCATGAGCCTCGTGACCGAGGTGGTCGCCCGCGAGCAGCTGTGGGCTCGGGCGCACGAGATCGCCGCCGGCATCGCCCGCAAGCCGACATCGGCCACGCAGGGGACGGTGCGCGCCATCTGGGAGTCGCTCGACCGTCCGTACCGCGCGGCCATGCAGCAGGGCCTCATCTACACGCGGGTCGGCAACCCGATCGGCCAGGCCGAGGTGGCCGCGCGTGGCGCCGACCGGCCCGAGCCGAGGAGCCGCTGATGGTCGAGCAGCTCAGCCGGCTGGTGGCCGACGTGCTCGCGCTCGATCAGTCCGTCGATGCGCTCGAGTTCCAGGGCCGGTGGTGGACGTGGGGTGACCTGGGCGCGTCGGCCGACGCGATCGAGCCGCTGGTCGAGCCGGGGGAGCGGATCGCGGTGCTGCTGCGGAACCGGCCCGCGCAGGTCGGCCTGTTCCTCGGGCTGCTGCGGGCCGGCGCCTGCGTCGTCACGGCCAACCCGGACCGTGGCGTCGACCGGGTGCGGGCGGACCTGGCCGGGTTGGGCGTGGGCACCATCGCCGGCGAGACCGCCGACCTCGAGGCCCTCGCGCCGGCCGACGTCCGCCGATTGGCCAGCGACGAACCCGGCTCCGTCACCCCCATCGAAATTGGCCCGGTTGGGAGCGCCATCCGCTCCGAACCCGGCCAATTTGCGCCTGGGGTGGCGGTGGAGATGCTCACCTCGGGAACGACCGGGCCGCCCAAGCGGGTGCCGCTCACGTACCAGACGCTGTGGCGGGTGCTGGTCGGCACCAAGCACTACGAGCGCAACCCGGACATGGAGGTGAAGCTGCGGCCCGGCGTGATCATCGTCAACTCGCCGATGGTCCACCTCGGCGGGCTGTTCCGCATCCTGCAGTGCATCAACGAGGGACGCTCGTTCTGCCTGCTGGAGAAGTTCCGGGTCGACGAGTGGGCCGACGCGGTCCGCCGGCACCGGCCCCGGACGGTCAGCCTGGTCCCGGCCGCGCTCCGCATGGTGCTCGAGGCGGACCTCGACCCGGCGGACCTCGACAGCGTCCGATCGGTCGTCTCGGGGACCGCGCCGCTGGACCCCGATGACGCCGACGCGTTCCGCGAGAAGTACGGCGTGCCCGTGCTGATCGCGTACGCCGCAACGGAGTTCGGCGGTGGTGTGGCCGGGTGGAACCTGCGGGACCACGACGAGTTCTGGGAGGCCAAGCGGGGGAGCGTCGGTCGGGCCCATCCCGGCTGCGAGCTGCGGGTGGTCGACCCGGTCGGCGGCGCGCCGCTCGGCCCGGACGAGGAGGGCCTGCTCGAGGTCAAGGCCCGGCAGATGGGCGACGAGACCGGTTGGGTGCGCACGACCGACCAGGCCCGCATCGACGTCGACGGGTTCGTGTGGATCCTCGGCCGGGCCGATCAGGCGATCATCCGGGGCGGCTTCAAGATCCGGCCCGAGGACGTGCGTGCCGCGCTCGAGCGTGACGAGCGGGTGCGGGGCGCAGCGGTCGTCAGCCGGCCCGACGCGCGGCTCGGCGCGGTGCCGGTCGCCGCGGTCGAGCTGCGGGCCGGGTCGCAGCCGGTTCCGGCGGGCGACCTGCTGGCCGAGGCGGCGAAGGTCCTCGCCCGCTACGAGCTGCCCGACGAGCTGCGAGTGGTCGACGCGCTGCCCCGCACGCCGGCCGGCAAGGTCGACCTGGCCGCGGTGCGCGAGCTGTTCGCGGTGGACGCCTGATGGACCTGACCTACAGCGACGAGGACGAAGCCTTCCGGGCCGAGCTCCGGGCCTGGCTGGCCGAGGCGGTCCCGGCCCACGGCCCACCGCCTCCGCCGGGTGACTGGCCGGCCCGCCGCGCCTACGACACCGAGTGGCAGCGCCAGCTGCACGACGCCGGCTACGCAGGGGTCAACTGGCCGAAGGAGTTCGGGGGCCGGGGACTGCCGGTCACCCAGCAGCTCGTCTACCTGGAGGAGTACGCCCGCGCCGACGCGCCCTACATCAGCGTCAACTTCGTCGGCGTCATGCACGCCGGGCC
Organism: Acidimicrobiia bacterium; assembly: GCA_019247975.1. Classification (GTDB taxonomy): domain Bacteria; phylum Actinomycetota; class Acidimicrobiia; order Acidimicrobiales; family Iamiaceae; genus JAFBAD01. The sequence goes on along the minus strand of JAFBAD010000249.1, from coordinate 6,948 downwards.
GACGCTGATCGCCGAAGGCACCGACGAGCAGCGGGCGTACCACCTGCCGCGCATCCTGCGGGGCGAGACGGTGTGGTGCCAGGGCTTCTCCGAACCGTCGGCCGGGTCGGACCTCGCGTCGCTCAAGACCCGTGCGGTGCGCGAGGGCGACGAGTACATCGTGAACGGCCAGAAGATCTGGAGCACGCGCGCCCACGTCGCCGACTGGTGCGAGCTGCTCGTGCGCACCGATCCTGAGGCCCCGAAGCACAAGGGCATCACCTGGCTGATCCTCGACATGCACCAGCCCGGCGTCGAGGTGCGGCCGATGCGCACCATCGACGGCGAGAGCCACTTCTGCGAGGTGTTCCTCACCGACGCCCGGGTGCCGGTGACCGATCGGGTCGGCGAGGAGAACGACGGTTGGCGGGTCACGAACGTGACGTTGCGCTTCGAGCGGGGCACCGCGTTCGCGCAGCACATCATCACGCTGCGCTCGCAGCTGCGCGGCCTCGTCTCGCTGGCCCGCGCCCTCGACCTCTGGGACGACCCTGCGCTGCGGGAGCACGTCGGCCGGCTGGACGCGAAGGTCGAGGGGCTCTGGCGGATGACGCAGCGGGGGATCACCGAGGCGGAGGCGACCGGCATGCCGTCGCCGAGCGGCTCGGCGGTGAAGCTCGGGTACAGCGAGCTCAACCAGGAGCTCAGCGAGCTGGCGGTGCGGGTGCTCGGACGCCGGGCGCTGGCGGGCGTCTCGGTGCGCGGCATCGACGCAAGCGAGGTCGTGCGGGCCTACCTGTGGTCGCTGCAGTACACGATCGCCGCGGGCACGTCGCAGATCCAGCGCAACCTGGTCGCCGAGCGCATCCTCGGCATGCCGCGCCGATGACCGATGTGCTCGGCGGCATCCGGGTGCTCGACTACGGCCGCTTCATCGCTGCGCCGTGGTGCAGCGCGCTGCTCGCCGACATGGGTGCGGACGTCATCCGGGTCGAGAAGCGCGACGGCGGCGAGGACCGCTGGGTGCAGTCGGTGACCGAGGGTGGGGAGGGCGGCACCTTCCTCCAGTGCAACCGCAACAAGCGCTCGTTGACCCTCGACTCGACCACGGCCGACGGCGCCGAGATCACCCGGCGGTTGGTCGAAGGTGCGGATGTGGTGGTCGCCAACATGCCGGCTCGGGCCATGCGGGCGAGCGGGCTGGACTACGAGAGCCTGCGTGCGATCAAGCCCGACGTGATCCTGGCCAGCGCGACCGCGTACGGCGAGGGCGGGCCGTACAGCGATCGCGTCGGCTTCGACGGCACCGGTCAGGTGATGTCCGGCGCCACCTACCGGCAAGGTCTGCCCGAGCAGCCGATCCGCACCGTCGTTCCCTACGCCGACTTCGGCACCGCGCTCACGCTGGCGCTCGGCGTGATGATGGCGCTGTACCACCGGCAGGCGACGGGCGAGGGCCAGCACGTCGAGGGCGCACTGCTGCCGACCGCGCTGATGATGTCGAACGCGTTCCTGATCGAGCGCGACCTGCTGCAGATCGACAAGCCCCGCGCTGGCAACCGCGGCACGTCGGTCGCGCCGTGCGACCTCTACGCGCTCGCGGACGGTTGGGTGCTCGTGCAGGTGGCCGGCCAGCCGATGTTCGAGCGCTGGTGCCGTCTGGTCGGGCGCGAGGAGCTGTTCGCCGATCCCCGCTTCGCCGACGACGACCTCCGCTGGGCCAACGGCGATGTGCTGAACGACCTGATGCAGGAGTGGTGCGACGGCCGCTCGGTGGCCGAGGCGCTCGCGCTGCTGGAGGCGGCGAAGCTCCCGGCCGCACCGATGCTCTCGCCGCAGGACGTGCTCGACGATCCGCACGTCTCGGCCATGGGGTACCTGGCGCGGGTGCCGTTCCCGGGAGCGGCGAAGCCGGTGCCGATCACCGGGACGCCCTTCCGCCTGTCGGCGACGCCGGGCACGATCCGGTCGCCGGCGCCGCAGCTCGGGGAGCACACCGAGGAGATCCTCGGCGAGATCGGGTTCGCCGCCGACGAGATCGCCGACCTCCGCGCCCGCGGGATCGTCTGAGATGGAGGGAACGTGACCCGAGCGATCGACTGCCTCGTCAACGTGGACTTCGCCGACTGGGACATGCCCGAGTGGATGACCCGGGTGAAGGAGGACTACTTCAAAGGCGGCGACTCGTTCTTCCGCAGCCCGGAGCTCCCCGAGCTGCTCGACGACATGGACGCCAACGGGGTCGAGCGGGCGATCCTCATGACCAACGTCGGCGCGACCGAGAGCCGGGCGCTGCGCTTCGTCGAGGAGCGGCCCGATCGGTTCGCGCTGGCGGTCGGCGGCCACAACCTGCTGCGGCCGATGAAGGCGCTGCGCGAGCTGTCGGCCTTCGTGGCCGCGCATCCGGTCGTCTGCACGACCGTCGGCCCGAGCTTCTGGGGCGACGGCATGTACCCGCCGAGCGACGCCGTCTACTACCCGCTGTACGTGAAGTGCTGCGAGCTCGACCTGCCGCTCTGCATGAACATGGGCATCCCCGGGCCGCCGCTGCCGGCCGAACCGCAGAACCCGATCCACCTCGACCGGGTGTGCCTGCGCTTCCCCGAGCTGAAGCTGTGCATGATCCACGGCGCAGACCCGTGGTGGGACACCGCGATCCGCCTCATGATCAAGTACCGGAACCTGCGCCTGATGACCTCGGCGTGGTCCCCGAAGTACCTGCCCGAGTCGCTGCTCCACTACATGCGGACCCGCGGGAAGGACCGGATCCTGTTCGCCTCCGACCACCCGGTGCTGTCGATGGAGCGGTGCCTCGGCGAGGCGGCCGCCCTCGACCTCAGCGACGAGGTGCGGGACGGGTGGCTGTACGGCAACGCGTCGGCGTTCTTCTTCGGGGCGACCTGATGGTGGCGGCCAAGCGGGAGAAGCCGCAGCTGATCGCGGACGAGCTGCGGTCGCTGATCGTCGCGGGCGAGCTGTCCGAGGGCGACTCGCTGGGTCACGAGCCGGATCTAGTCGAGCGGTTCGGCGTGTCCCGACCGTCGTTGCGGGAGGCGCTGCGCATCCTCGAGGCCGAGGGTCTGGTGACGGTGGTGCGGGGTGTGCGCGGCGGCGTCGTCGTGCACGAGCCCGACGAGCGGATGACCGCCCGGACCGCAGCGCTGGTCCTGCAGGCGCGCAACGTCGCGCTGGCCGACGTCTTCGAGGCCCGGAGCCTGCTCGAGCCGATCGCGGCGCGGACGATCGCGTCGGCGCGCGGTCGCGGTGCGGCGATCAAAGAGCTGCGCCGCCTGATCGACGAGGAGACCGCGGCGATCGAGGACCCCGAGAGGTTCGGCGTGGCCAACGCGGCCTTCCACGAGCGGCTCGTCGCGCTGGCCGGCAACCAGACGCTGAGCATCGTCGCCGAGATGCTGAACGAGGTCGTCGCCCGGGCGGTGACGGCGGTCAGCAGCCAGGCCGACGACGCCGTCGGGTCGCTGTCGACGCGGCGCCGGGGGATCCGCTCGCAGGAGCGGTTGGTCGACCTGCTCGACGCCGGCGACGGCGCCGCCGCCGAGGAGCACTGGCGCTCCCACATGGCCGTCGTGGGCAAGGTGATGCTCGGCCAACAGGCCGCGACCGTCGTCGACCTGCTGGACCACTACTGAGCTGCAACCGTCGGGGGCGCCGGGCCGCTCGACTCGACAGCGCGCTTCATTCCACGTCGCGACGAAATGGCAGCGCCGGTCGAGGAGCGGCTTGCACGTCAACCCGTTGGTTCGGTTCGCCTCGCGGCGAACCGGCTGCGGGGACTCCACTGCGCTCTCGAATTCGTCGGGACGTGGAAAGACGTGCACTGCCGTCTCGGCCGGTCACGGTGCACCGCTACCCCTTCGGCATGACCGAACCGTTGCCGCTCGACCGCACCTTTCCGCTCAGGGGCCGGGACCTCCGACACGCCTTCCTCGTCGTGCTCGCCCGATCGAGGCCGCTGACCATCACCGAGCTGCTCGCCGTGCTCACCGATGCCGGCTTCTCCGTCGCCGGTGAGGACCCGCACAAGGTGCTCTCGGACCGGCTGCGCTACGAGCAGAAGCGGGGACGGATCAGGAGGGTGAGCAGGGGCCGCTACGCCATCGGGAAGGTCGCGCCCACCACGGCCTGGCGGATGCGCATGCGGTGGGCTCAGTCGATCCGGTAGGTCGCGCCGTCGTCGTAGGTGTAGGTGCGGTGCAGGTCGAGGTTCGCGATGAGCCGGGGGTCCAGGCTGCGGTGGCGGCCCTGCGTGGGGCGGTCGAAGAACACGACGATCGCGCGGCGACCGTGGAGGGCGTCGCGGAGCACCGCGGTCTGCTCGGCCAGCTGGCGGTTGGGACCTCCACCGAACAGGTCGTTCGGTAGCGGCAGCCGGAGGGGGATGCGGCCGGTGGCGAGCCAGACCGCGTCGGGCGCGTTGGTCACGATCAGGTTGCCGGACGGAATGCGTCGGACCCGCGCCATCGTCGCCGAGCGGTCCCAGCGTTCGCCGGTGTAGCTGGTGTTCTCGTGCGGGAAATCCCGCGCGTCACGCACCGAGTGGACGACACCGACGGCCGCGACGAGGAGCGCGCCGGCGGTCGCGAGGTGCCGCCACGGCACCGCGACCCGGGCGATGGCCAGCGGCACGACGAGGGCGGCGAGGAGGTGCACCGGCGACAGCATCCGGACCCCGAACGGCACCAGCGCGTCGATCGTGCAGCGGGCCAGCACGACGACGGCGAGGAGCACACCGGCGAACACGAGCGTGATCGCGACGAGGCGGTCGGCCGCTCGCACGGCGACGACCACTGCAACGGCAAGGAGGACCACGAGCACGACCACGCCCAAGGCCCACCGCCACGGCCCGACGGTGACGCCGGTCCACGTGCCGAGGGCGGTGAGGCCGTCGAACCACTTCCGGGTGGGCGGTGGGTGCCACTGCAGCAAGGAGCCGCCCCGGCCCACCCCGGCGGACACGCCCACCCACACCGCGATCGGGACCAGCGACACCCCCGCCAACCCCGCGGCCGACCGGCCCCGCCGCCAGACCGAACCGCCACCGAAGGCCAGCACCGCCAGCGCGACGCCGAGCGGAACCGCCACCCCAACGAAGCGCACGAGCGGCGCGGCTGCGGCCACCGCCACGAGCGCCCAGCGGACCGCGCGGCTCGGTGCGCGCAGCAGACGGTCGGTCAGCACGACGCCGGCCAGCAGCACCAAGCCGAAGAGGCCCTCGCTCCAGACCATCGAGTCGTCACGCAGCAGATCGGGGGCCAGCGCGAGCGCGCCGGCGAGCAGACCGAACCCGAGCGAGCCGGTCCGCGTCGCCACGAGCAGCGTGATCGAGGCCAGCGTCACCGCCATCACCAACGCCCCGAGCCAGCGGGCGGCCGTGAGCGGTTCGAGGCCGGTGAGCCGAGAGACCGTCGCGATCGCCGCCGGGTACAGCGGCGGGAAGTGCGTCACCAGCCGGCGCGCGCCGACCTCGATGTGGTCCGGGTACGGCTCGTCGTAGTGCATGACCGGCGACGTCGGGCCGTGCCCGTCGCGCAGACCCACCGCCGCGCCGAGGTAGGCGCCGCTGTCCACGGTCACGCCCGGGCGGTCCCGGGTCGCGACCGCGACGAGCAGCACACCGCCCGCGGCGAGCAGGAGCGCCGCCGCCCACACGGCGGCGCGTGGCCGGTGCAGGCGGCGTCTACTTCAGATCGGCGAGCGTCTTGCCGGCGTCCGCGAGCGTGGTGCCCTTGCCGTAGTTGCCCGTGAGGTGGGCCACGTACTTCGGGTCGCAGGCGAAGAACCCGTCAGTCGTCTTGAAGTCCTTGGGGACCTCGAAGCCCGTCGACGTCGCCTCGAGCATGGTCGTGCACTCGGTTGCGTCGTTGCTCTTCGGGTCGGTCTTGGCGTGGATGCCGCCGCCGGTCCAGTCCGACACCGACTTGGCGTTGTCGTACATGCACTTGCGGGTGAGGTCGGCGCCGCACTTCTTGGCCGACGTCGCGAACAGCAGCCAGGCCGACCACGACTGGAGGGCGAGCAGCGCCTGCGCCTTGCCCTTCGGGTCGTACTTCTTGAAGAGGTCGAGGTACTGCTGCGTGGGCGGGTTCTTGCTGGCATCGAAGAACGGCACGAACGCGGACTGGATGAACACGTTCTTGACCGCCGAGCCACCCAGGTCGATGAGGCGCTGGTCGTAGTGGTTGGCCGCCGCGGTCACCCACTTGAGCTGGTAGCCGATGTCGGCGAGCGCCTTGAGGAGCAGATCCAGGTTCTCGGGCTCGCCCGTCCAGGCGAGGCCCTCCACGCCCTTCGACTGGATCGCCTGCGCGAACGGCGTCCAGCTGGTCTCGCCGGCCGCGTTGTACTGCGCCTGGTACACGTTCTTGAAGCCGAGCTGCTTGCCGGCCTCCTGGTTCTGCTTGTCGACGGTGACCGTGGCCGGGACGTTGCCGGTCATGTACCCGACGTGGTCGATCGAGTCGGGGAACTTCTTCTTCACGTAGACCATCGCGGCGTCGCTGATCGAGTCGAGCGCGTTGGGAAGCGGCTGCACCTGCAGATCCGCGCCGCGGGCCTGCGACGTGACGACGTAGGCCGGGATCGCCGGCTCCATGCACTGCAGCCGCTCGAGCTGACCGGTGTCGTCGAACACCGCGCCGCCACCGACCAGTGCGAAGTCCTCCGCGCAGGACTCGGTGATGCGCTGCTTGTACTCGGTGAGCGCGGCGTCGCGCAGCGTCAGATCGAGCTTGCGGCCGTTGATGCCGCCGGCGTCGTTGCACCACTTGGTGAAGACGGTCGAGGCGTCGAACAGCTCCTGGTTCAGGCCGGGGCGCCCGGCGAAGCCCGGGTCCGAGATGGCGCCGACCTTGATCGAATCAGCGGTGACGCCCTGCGTGTCGGGCGTGCTGTTCTTCTCGCCGGACGGCGCGGGACCGCACACGCCCTTCAACGTGCCGAAGTCGCCGG
>JAFBAD010000148.1 GCA_019247975.1 Acidimicrobiia bacterium | reverse complement strand
TTCCTGCTGATCCACGACACGTGGTACGACCCCGCGCTGAAGAAGGGCCGGCCGATCGCGGAGTTGCCGATCCCGGAGACGGTGCGCACGCAGGGCGACGCCGCGGTTCGCAAATACCAGGACGACCACCGCCTCGCTTATCAAGCGGAAGTGCCGGTGAACTGGTGCCCGGCGCTGGGTACGGTGCTGGCCAACGAAGAGGTGATCGACGGCAAGAGCGAGCGCGGCGGCCACCCCGTCGTCCGCATGCCGCTACGGCAGTGGCTGCTGCGCATCACCGCCTACGCCGAGCGCCTGCTGGAGGACCTGGAGCCGCTGAACTGGTCCGAGTCGATCAAGCTGATGCAGCGGAACTGGATCGGCCGCAGCACCGGCGCATCGGTGCGGTTCGCGTCGGCCGCCGGCGACATCGAGGTCTTCACCACCCGACCCGACACGTTGTTCGGCGCGACGTATGCGGTGCTCGCACCGGAGCACCCACTGGTCGATGCGCTGACCACGCCGTCGTGGCCGGCCGGCACGCCTGCGTTGTGGACCGGAGGGCACGCGACGCCGGCCGAGGCGGTCGACGAGTACCGCCGCGCCGCCAGCCGCCGCTCCGACCTCGAGCGCCAGGCCGACACGAAGACGAAGACCGGCGTGTTCACCGGCTCGTACGCGACGAACCCGGTGAACGGCACGGACATCCCGGTGTTCGTCGCGGACTACGTGCTGATGGGCTACGGCACCGGGGCGATCATGGCGGTGCCGGGCCAGGACCAGCGCGACTGGGACTTCGCCGAGGCGTTCGACCTGCCGATCATCAGAACCGTCCAGCCGCCCGACGACTTCGACGGGAAGGCATACGTGGGCACCGGGCCGGCGATCAACAGCGAGTTCCTCGACGGGGTCGACGTCGCGCCGGCCAAGGAGCGCATCATCGCCTGGCTGGAGGAGCGCGGCTCCGGCGAGGGCACCGTCACCTACAAGCTGCGCGACTGGCTGTTCAGCCGCCAGCGGTACTGGGGCGAGCCGTTCCCGATCGTCTACGACGAGGACGACATGCCGATCGCGGTCCCGGAGTCCGAGCTGCCGGTGCTGCTGCCCGAGATCGACGACTACGAGCCGGTCACCTCCGACGACGAGAACTCGATGCCCGAGCCGCCGCTGGGCCGGGCGGCCGACTGGGTCGAGGTCGAGCTGGACCTGGGCGACGGGCCGAAGACCTATCGCCGCGAGCTGAACACCATGCCGCAGTGGGCCGGCTCCTGCTGGTACGAGCTGCGCTACCTGGATCCCACCAACGAGGACGCGTTCATCGACCCCGAGGTCGAGCGCTACTGGATGGGCCCGGCGTCCACGAACGACACCGGTGGCGTCGACCTCTACGTCGGCGGCGTCGAGCACGCGGTCCTGCACCTGCTGTACGCGCGGCTGTGGCACAAGGTCCTGTTCGACCTGGGCTACCTGAGCTCGTGCGAGCCGTTCCGGCGCCTGTACAACCAGGGCTACATCCAGGCGGCTGCGTACACCGACGAGCGCGGCTTCTACGTCGACGCCACCTCGGTCGTCGCCAAGGACGGCCAGTTCTTCCTGGGCGACGCCGAGGTCACCCGCGAGTTCGGGAAGATGGGGAAGAGCCTGAAGAACTCGGTCTCCCCCGACGAGATGTACGACCGCTACGGCGCGGACACGCTGCGGCTCTACGAGATGTTCACCGGGCCGCTGGACCAGAGCCGGCCGTGGGACACCACCGCCGTCGTCGGCGTGTACCGCCTGCTGCAGCGCATCTGGCGCCTGCTGGTCGACGAGGAGACCGGTGCGTCACGGGTGGTCGACGTCCCGCTGGACGACGGGTCCCGCCGAGTCCTGCACCGCACCATCGACGCCGTGCGGCTGGGCATGGAGGAGCTGCGCTTCAACGTCTCGGTCGCCAAGATCACCGAGCTGAACAACCACCTGACCGCGGTCTTCGGCGATGCCGAAGGCACGCCGCGCGAGGCCGCCGAGCCGCTGGTCCTGATCCTGGCGCCGTTGGCCCCCCACATCGCCGAGGAGCTGTGGGCGTCGATGGGCCACGAGCGGTCGCTGGCGTGGGAGGCGTTCCCGAGCGCCGATCCGACGTGGCTGGCGGTCGACGAGGTGGAGCTGCCGGTGCAGGTCAACGGCAAGGTCCGCGGCCACGTGACCGTCCCGGCCGGCGCCGCCGACGACGCCATCGAGCAGGCTGCGCTCCAGGTCGATCGGGTCGCTGCGGCGCTGCACGGCAAGCAGGTCCGCCGGGTCGTCGTCGTCTCCAACCGGATGATCAACTTCGTCGTCACCTGATCGGGGCGAGCCACAGCTCGCCCGTACCGAAGACGCATGTGCGTGGTCTGCAACCGGGTCGAAGGCGAGTTGGCCACTGCTAACCTGACTGCTCCTCACGGGGCTATAGCTCAGTTGGTAGAGCACCTCCATGGCATGGAGGGGGTCAGGAGTTCGAATCTCCTTAGCTCCACTCTCCGTGGTTTCACCACCACGATGAGTGCGACCGGCGGAGCGGTGGCCGGCTTGGTCGCAGGCGAAGGCTGCTTCACGACCGGGCCGATCGGCGAACGACGAGAGTGCGGTGGCGCGCTGCGTTCACCGCCTACGAAGCACGCTTCCCTTCCAAGTGGGGAGCAGGGCCGACGCCCTGCTCCGTGCCCGGCTGCCAGAAGCCGGTGAGAGGACGGGGACTCTGCCGTGCCCACTACTACCGGGAGACCGGCTACTGAGATCGCAGACTTCATCGGCGGCTTCGTCGCCGCCGAGGGCACGTTCGTCGCCAGGCCATGGGACGGGCAGTTCGCGTTTGCCGTGGCGCTCGGCGCGACCGATCGCGAGAGCGTGGAGATGCTGCATCGGTTCTTCCGCTGCGGCCGAGTCACGTGGCGGGAGCGACGGCAGGCGCACTTCGACGACGAGGTGACCTTCGTCGTTCGCAAGCTCCGCGACCTCGTGGAGGTAGTCGTCCCGTTCATGGACGAGCACCTTCACGGGTCGTACAAGCGGCAGCAGTACCTGGCTTGGCGGGCGGAGCTGCTCGAGTACTGGGAGCACGGGGTGCGGCGACGGCGACCGTGCACGGTCGAGGGGTGCAGGGTGATCCAGCGGGCCAAGGGACTCTGCCGGCACCACTACTACGAGCGGTTCGGCCGCTGATGTCGCTCGGATACCGCCGGCCGGTAACCTGCTTGCTGCTGTGGGGAAGTTGACGGTCCGGCGGGCCCTGCCTCTTGGCTTCGTGGTGTTCTGCGTGCTGGCTGCGTTCGTGACCAGCCCGGTCTCGGCCGCGCTCGCACAGCATCGGGTGGTCTCGGCCGACCCGGCCGACTTCACCCCGAAGGTCGTGCTCGGGTCGACGAACACCGTCTACGCCTACGCCCAGGTCGGCTCCACCATGTACATGGGCGGCCGCTTCACCCAGATCGCGGACTCGACGGGCACGACCACCTACAGCCGGTCGAACTTCGCGGCCTTCGATGCGAAGACCGGCGCAATCAGCTCCCTCGACCTGCCGGCCAACGGCGCCGTCCAGGTCGTCGTCCCTGCGCCGGACGGGCACTCCCTCTACATCGGCGGGGACTACACCTCGATCGGAGGCGTCGCCGCCCGCGGGATCGTCCGCTTCGACCTAACGACCAACACGCTCGATCCGCTCTTCCAGCCCGGCCTCGACGGCGTGGTGTCCGACGCGGCGTTCGTCGGGTCCCGGCTGGTCATCGGCGGCACGTTCAGCGGGCAGCTCCGGGCGATCGATCCGCTCACCGGGCTCGACACCGGCTTCATCAGCTTCAAGATCACCGGCAAGACCAACCCTGACGACGCGATCCGGGTGCGGCGCCTCGCCGCCGACCCGGCCGGTACCACGCTCGTTGCGCTCGGCAACTTCACGGCGGTTGCGGGCGAGCCCCGGGCCCAGGCCTTCCGGGTCGACCTCACCACCACGCCGAAGGCGACGCTGAGCACGTGGCACGCGCCTCGCTTCGATGTGACCTGCCCGGTGGCCAACTACAGCCGTGGGGTCGACTTCTCCCCCGACGGCACCTACTTCGTGGTCGCCAACACCGGTGGGTACGGCGGGCCCAACAGCATCTGCGACGCCGCCGCCCGCTTCGAGACGTCCGACGTCAGCTCCACCTCCGAGCCGACGTGGATCAACTTCACCGGCGGCGACAGCCTCTACAGCGTCGCGATCACCGGTGTCGCCGTGTACGTCGGCGGCCACATGCGCTGGCTCGACAACCCGCTCGGCAACAACACCGCCGGGCCCGGTGCGGTCTCCCGCCCAGGCATCGGGGCCATCGACCCGACCTCCGGCGAGGCCCTCGACTGGGACCCGACCAAGACCCGGGGCCACGGCACCGAGAAGCTGTACGTCACCAAGGCCGGCCTCTGGGTCGGCAGCGACGGCGCGACCTTCGGTGGTGAGGACCACCCGGGCGTGGCCTTCTGCCCCGTGGCTCCGAAGTAACCGTTCGCCTCCCAGCGACATCCCCATTCAGGCCGCATCCGTTCTGACCGACATGTCCTCCACGCCTCCGGTGCGACGCGGGCCCCGAGCCGGCTCCGGCCGATGGCTGCTCGCTGCCCAGGTGGGCCAGTTCGCCCTGGCCGGGCTGATCGCGCTCGCGATCGTCGGGCTCGCCACCGCGGTCGCCAGCCGGCGGGTCGGTGAGCGCGAAGCGGTGTCCGATGCCCGCACCACGACCGTGTCGAAGGCCAAGGGCCTGGTCGAGCCGGCGATCACCAACGACCTGCTCGACGGGAACGAAGCGGCTCGTCGCACCCTCGGCCGCGTCGTCGAGCGGGACGTGATCGACAAGAACCTCCTGCGGGTGAAGCTCTGGACCCAGAGCGGCCGCATCATCTACTCGGACGAGGCGAGGCTGGTCGGCAAGCAGTACGGGCTCGGCGACGACGAGAAGGACGCGATCGCCACCGGTCGCATCGTCGCCCAGGTGAGCGACCTCGACGAGCCCGAGAACCGCTACGAGCGCACCCTCGGTCAGAAGCTGCTCGAGGTGTACCTCCCGGTCCACGCGCCGAACGGCACGCCCCTCCTGTTCGAGGGCTACTACACGTACGGGTCGGTGAAGGCGAGCGGCACCCGGCTGTGGCGCAGCTTCGCCCCGATCACGCTCGGCGCGCTCGTGGCCCTCGAGCTCGTGCAGATCCCGCTCGCCTACTCACTCGCCCGACGGCTCCGCCTGCGCCAGCTCGAGCGGGAGGCGCTGCTGCAGCGGGCGATCGACGCGTCGGAGGTCGAACGCCGCCAGATCGCGAGCGACCTCCACGACGGCGTCGTGCAGGACCTGGCCGGGGTCGCGTACGGCCTCTCCGCGGCAGCCCGCGACGGCCGCACGGCCGACGGCGCGCACCTCGAGCAGTCGGCCGAGACCGTGCGCGAGAGCGTGCGCGCGCTGCGCTCGCTCATCGTCGACCTGTACCCGCCGAACCTCCGGGAGGAGGGACTGGAGTCCGCGCTGCAGGACCTCACCGACCGCGCTCGCGAGCGGGGCGTGCCGACGCAGCTCGAGGTTGACGACCCCGTCCGCGCGGTCCCCGATCGCGTCGCCGGGCTGCTCTACCGCAGCGCGCAGGAGGGCCTGCGCAACGTGGTCGACCACGCGCAGGCGACAACTGCCCGCCTCGAGGTGTCGCTCGTCGACCACACCGCGGTGCTGCAGCTGGCCGACGACGGTCGCGGCTTCGACGAGCACCTGCTCGCCGAGCGCGTCGCCGCCGGCCACGTCGGGCTGAAGGCGTTGCGCGGCCTGCTCGCCGACGCCGGCGGCTCGCTCGAGGTCGACTCCCGACCGGGTGAGGGGACGACCATGCGGGTACGGGTGCCGCTGTCATGATCAAGGTCCTCGTCGCCGATGACCACGCGGTCGTGCGCAGCGGTCTCGAGCAGCTGCTCTCGACCGCCGATGACATCGAGGTCGTCGGGCTCGTCGCCGACGGCGAAGCAGCCGTGGACGCGGCTGCTCGTGCGCGTCCCGACGTGATCCTCATGGATCTGTCGATGCCTGTGCTCGACGGCATCGAGGCGACGAAGCGGATCGTCGCTGACGACCCGGACGCGCACGTCGTGGTGCTGACGTCGTTCTCGGACAACCGCCGGATCATGGAGGCCCTCGGCGCCGGCGCGATCGGCTACCTGCTCAAGCACGCCGGACCCGACGAGCTCCTCGGCGCCGTCCGCGCTGCCGCGTCAGGTGACTCCCCGCTCGACCCGAAGGCCGCCCGTGCGGTGCTCGAGGAGCGACGCGCCTCGGGCCGCTCCAACGAGCTGAGCCCTCGCGAGCAGGAGGTGCTCCAGCTCGTCCGCAAGGGACGGGCCAACAAGCAGATCGCCCGTGATCTCGGCATCACCGAGCGCACGGTCAAGGCCCACCTCACGAGCGTGTTCGCCCGGATCGGCGTCGCTGACCGCACGCAGGCGGCGCTGTGGGCGGAGCGACACCTGCCCTAGCCGTCGCGCCCGTGGCCACCTGACCCGTGGTCGTCGCCGGGGCCGTCGTCGCGCCCGTGGCCACCCGAGCCGTGGTCGTCGACCCCGACGTCGTCGGCACCATGACCGGCCGAGCCGCGGTCGTCCACGACGGTGTCGTCGGATCGCGGTCCCCGCTGGCCGCCGTGGTCGTCGACGACCGTCGACGTGGTCGTCGTCGACGCGGTCACCGACGGCGCCGTCCCGGCGCGCACGGTGGTGGACCGGCTCGTCGTCGGTGCGCTCGTCGTCGTGGCGTCGTCGTTGCCACGGCGGCGCTCGACGCGGTCCTCGTGCCGGTGCTGTGCCTCCAAGCGGGAGATGTACGCCGGCGCCGGCTTGGTGCTGACCGCGTTCGCAGCGGCGATGGCGATGCCGCCGAGGCCCAGCAGGCCCACGACGACGAGGAGCGAGGTGATGACTCGCTTGAACATGGGATCGACTCCTCGGATCGGATGGCGCCATCGTCGGGGCGAGCCGGTCCGAGCGGCCAGTGCACGTTGGTACTACGACCACTCGGGGTCGCGGCCGGCCATGCCGATCACCTGGTCGAGCAGCGGTGCGCCGGCGACCACCGCCACCTCCGGACCGAACAGCCCGCCCCGGGCCTCCTCCT
>JAFBAD010000223.1 GCA_019247975.1 Acidimicrobiia bacterium | reverse complement strand
CCTCGTCGATGACGAGCAGGCCGCTCCCCTTGCCCACCTCGGGCAGCACGTCCTTGCGGAACCGCTCGTTGGCCAGCCGCTCCGGCGAGATGAGGAGGATGTCCACGCTCCCCTCGTCGAGCCGGGCGCGGACCTCGTCCCACTCCTCCTGGTTGGCGCTGTTGATCGTGACCGCCTGCACGCCCATCTGGACGGCCGCCTCGATCTGGTTGCGCATGAGGGCCAGGAGCGGCGACACGAGCAGGGTCGGCCCGGCGCCCCGGTCACGCAGCAGCCGCGAGGCGATGAAGTAGACGGCGCTCTTGCCCCACCCGGTGCGCTGCACGAGCAGCACCCGCTTGCGCTCCCCCACCAGCATGCGGATGACGTCGAGCTGCTCGGGCCGGAACTCGCTGGCCGGGTCGCCGGTCAGCTGGCGCAGCAGGGTCAGCGCCTCTTCGTCGAGCAGGGCCGTGTCCGTCATCACGAGACGACCCTATGGACCCGGTGTGACAGGAACGCGCCCGTACTGTGGTCGCCGGATGAGGCAGCGGAGGCTCGTCGTCACGATCCTGCTGGTGGCGGCGGCTGCGACCATCGCCTTCGCGATCGGGCGGAGCTCGCCCGAGTCCGCCCGCTCGCTGCCGCCGGCCCCGACGACGACCACCACGACTGCGGTCGCCACCACCTCGGTGCCGAAGGACGTCCGCCGGGCGCTCGCCGCCCTCGTGGTCGAGGACCGGCGACCGCCCGACGGCTACTCCCGTGACCTGTTCCCGCTGTGGCTCGACCTCGACGGCAACGGGTGCGACGCCCGGGTCGACGTCCTCGTCCAGGAGTCGCTCACGCCTCCGCAGGTCGACCGCACCGGGTCGTGCGCGGTGATCGCCGGCGACTGGCGGTCGCGCTACGACGGCGTCGCGGTGTCCGACCCCGCCGAGCTCGACGTCGACCACCTCGTCCCGCTCGGCGAAGCGTGGAGGTCGGGCGCCGACACGTGGACCGCCGAACGCCGCGCCGCCTACGCGAACGACGTCACCGACCCGGAGCAGCTCGTCGCGGTCACCGCCTCGTCGAACCGCTCGAAGGGCGATCGCGACCCGAGCGAGTGGCGCCCGCCCGACCGGTCGGCCTGGTGCTGGTACGCCACCAGCTGGGTCCGGGTGAAGGTCCGCTGGCACCTGACCGTCGACACCGCGGAGCGCGATGCCCTCGGCCAGATGCTGGAGACCTGCCCCTGAGGGCCGCTAGCGCGTGTCGCCGTCGTCCGGGTCGTCGTGCCACCGCCACCACTGGTAGGGCTCGGTCTGCGGCCAGCCGTCGGGCGAGTCCTCCCACGCCTCTTGGCGGCCGAGGGCGGTGATGTCGAGGTAGCTCCAGGTGCTGCCCATGGCCTCGTCACCGCGGTTGTCGACGAAGTACGTCCGGAACACGTTGCCGTCGTCGTCGCGGATGAAGGCGTTCGTGCCGTGGTACTCGCCCACGCCGAAGTCGGCGTCGAAGTCGTCGGTGATCGTGACCCACGGGATCTCCCAACCCATCCGCGCCTTCACGCGCTCGATGTCGGGCTGCGGCGCACGCGACGCGAAGACGAGCGACGTGTCGCGGCGGTGCAGGTGCGCAACGTGCGCGACCTGGTCGGCCACCATCGAGCACCCGACGCACCCGTGATCGGGCCAGCCGTGCACTCCGGGCTCGAAGAACGCGCGGTACACGACGAGCTGACGGCGACCGGCGAACAGGTCGAGCAGGCTCGCCGAGCCGTCGGGACCCTCGAACTGGTAGCGCTTCTCGACCGCAGTCCACGGCATCCGCCGGCGCTCGGCGGCGAGCGCATCGCGGGCTCGCGTGTGCGCCTTCTCCTTCACCAGCATCTCCTGCCGCGCCTGCTCCCACTCGGCGGGCGTGACGATCGGTTGCGTCTTCATGACCGGCTCCTTCCGGCTCGATGGTCGCGAAGGCGCTGCACCGCGAGCCGCAGCCCGAGCACCACGCAGCCGCCGCTCGCGGCCGCCGACGGGATCCACTCCTCGACCGGGATCCCTGCGATGTGGGCGGTCACCAGTGCCTGCATCTCCTCGACCTCCTCAGGTAACTGCAACCTATGGTTGCACATTGCCTCGCCGTTACGCAACCCGAAGTTGCGTGTTCGATCAGCGGTTCCGAGAGGTGAGACGAGCCGGCGGCCGCAAGCTCATCGGAGGGCTCAGCGGGTCAGGACCTTGAAGGCCAGCTCCCTCCCGTGGCCGGGGACGAGTGCGAACCACAGGCGGGCCAGCATGTCGACGACCGGGAGCTGGTCGAGGTCGCCGACGCGGACCGGCCGGAGCCCGACGTCGGCGATCAGCCGCTCGACCAGCTCGCCGGCCTCGCCGTCGGGCCCGCACCACAGCAGGTCGGCCGGCGTGCCGTCGAAGTCGGGCTCGGCGAAGTTCTCCCAACCGACCGAGTTGAACGCGCGGGCACAGCTCGCACCCGGCGCCGCGCCGGTGATCGCGCCGATGCTGTTTAGATCGTCGCCGCCGAGGTCGTTCGTCGCGTCGATGACGACCTTGCCGTCGAGCTCGGCTCCGAGCCCACCGACCACCGCAGCCACTGCGTTGCCGGGGAGCGCCACGAGCACCACCTCGGCGTCGCGCACGGCATCCGCGTGGGTCGCCGCGGAGGCACCCATCCCCGCAGCCAGGTCGCGCAGGCGCTCCGGGTCGCGCCCGGCGAGCGTGACGGCGTGGCCGCCGGCGGTCCACTTGCGGGCGAGGGTGGCGCCGATGTTGCCGGCGCCGAGCACGGCGATGGAGGTCATGCGACCTCTCTAGCGCCTACGCCGGGAACCAGGTCGCGTGGAAGCCGTAGGGCACCCGCTGCGGCAGGCGGACCCGGGCGATCGGGCCGGCGGCTACGTCGGTCGCGTCGAGGGTCACGAACTCGCTGACACCGGTGGCCTCGTCGTGCACGTAGGTCATGAGCCAGCCCTCGTCCTCGTCCCGACCGTCGGGCGAGGCGACGAACAGCCACTCGCCCGAGTGCCGGGTCGGGCCCGGGTCCCACACCGTGCGCCGGCCGGAGCGGAAGTCGTGCTTGATGACGCCACCGAGGTCGACCCCGTCGTCGGTCGGACGGTTCTGCACGAGGTAGCCGTAGCGGTGCGGGCGGCCCACGAGGCCCGGCGGGCGCGAGGGCAGCTCGCCCGGGTCGTCGTCGGCCCCGACGAGCACGTCGTCGCGGACCTTGCCGGCGGTCGTCGGCACCGTCCACCGCCGGAGCGACAGCTCGCCACCGATGCCCGTCGTGGTGTGCTCACCGAACACAGACGACAGCCGGCACACGTCGACCACCACGTGCTCGCCGTCGCGGAACGCGTTCACGCCGTGGAACACGTAGCAGGGCTCGTCCAGCGACGACCACTGGACCTGGTCACCGTTGCCCCCCAGTGGCAGCACACCGACCCGCGCGCCGTAGGAGGGCGTCCAGCGGAACGGGAACCTCCCCGACGACGGATCCTTGATGTATGCGATCGCTGCGTCCATGTCGAAGACGACCGGCAGATCCCAGAACACCGCGTCGTGCTCGGTGATCGCGAAGTCGTGGATCATCGTCGGGCCGGGCACCGGCACCTCGGTCGAGTGGAGCAGCCGCCCGTCCGGCGAGGCCATGTGGTACGTCAGGTACGGCGGCACGAACCCGTAGCCGAAGAAGTGCAGCAGGCCCGTCGCCGGGTCGAGCTTCGGGTGCGCGGTCATCGAGGTCTTCAGCCGGCCCGAGAAGTCGTACGCGCCGACCGTCGACAGGTCCGAGGTCTGCAGCTCGAACGGCAGCCCGACCTCACCCGAGGTGAGCAGGGTCGAACCGAGCCTGATGCACGACACGTTGCTCTGGGTGTTCGTCCCTCCCGGTGCGCCCGTGCCGAACCCGGCCGACGCCTCGTACAGCGGCGTGCGGACGTAGCGGTTGCGGTACCAGCGCACCCGGCCCCGGTCGATGCGCACGCCATGGACCATCCCGTCACCGAAGAACCAGTGGGGCGAGGTGCCGGTCCGCGGGTTGGAGCCGTTCCTGACGTAGAGACCCGACAGCTCGGGCGGCAGCGCGCCCTGCACCGGCAGGTCGAACGCCTCGACCTCCTTCCTGACCGGTGCGAACCCGCGCTGCAGCCACCACGGATGACCGGGATCGAGCGGCACCGTGGTCGGCGGACGAGGCGCGGCGGTCCGACCCGACGACGAGCACGCGGCGAACGCCAGCGCCCCGCCGGCCAGCACCAGCACCTCGCGCCGATGCAGCCTCATCGCATCCCCCACGCGCCGGAGCGTAGGCGGGAGCCGCCGATAGCCTCGATGTCGCTTGGATCACTTCCAGTACGTGGGCCTCCTGGCCTTCTGCCTGCTCCTGACGCTGCCGCTCGAGTTCGTGTTCGAAGCCCGGGTCTGGCGGCGGCCGAAGCGCCTGGCCCGAGCGCTGACGCCCGCGTTCGTCGTGTTCGTGCTGTGGGACCTGTGGGCCTCGGCCAGCGGCACCTGGGACTTCGACGACCGCTACACGATCGGGCTGCGCCTGCCCGGGGGCATGGCGGTCGAGGAGCTGGCCTTCTTCCTCGTGATCCCGATCTGCGCGCTGCTCACCCTCGAGTCGGTGCGCAACGTGATGGCCGGGCGCACGCGCCTGCACCGGGCCCGGGACCGGGTGGCCGCCTGATGCCGATCTATCCGGTGCTCGCCCTCATCGCGGCCGCGCTGGTCGTCGGGCTCGAGCTCTGCGTGCTGCGGACCGGTGTGTTCCGCCGGCCCGCGTACTGGATCGCGATGGTGATCGTGTTCGCGTTCATGATCCCGGTCGACGGCTGGCTCACCAAGCTCTCGGCGCCGATCGTCATCTACCGCGACGCCGACACGTCCGGATGGCGACCGGTGTGGGACATCCTCGGTGAGGAGTTCGTGTACGCCTTCGCGCTCGTCACGCTGGTGATCATCGCCTGGGAGCGCGCCGCGGGAGCCGACGAGTGATCGGCCCGATGGTCATCGTCGCCGTGTCGTTCGCGGCCATGGAGCTCGTGAGCTACGCGACGCACCGCTGGGTCATGCACGGCCCGGGCATGGGGTGGCACCGCAGCCACCACCTGCCGGCCAAGGGGCGGGTCGAGCGCAACGACCTGTTCCCGCTGTGCTTCTCGGCGCTCGGCGTCGCGCTGTTCGCGGTCGCCAGCATCGGTTCGCTGCACACGCTGTTCTGGATCGCCGTGGGCGTCACCGCGTACGGCGTGCTCTACCTGACCGTGCACGACGTGTGCATCCACCGGCGGCTGCCGGTGCGGGTGCCGTCGAGCCGCTACCTCGCCTGGGTCCGCGACGCGCACCGCGTGCACCACGTCACCGGCGGCGAGCCCTACGGGATGCTCCTCCCGCTCGTGTCGGCGACCGCGCGCGCATCGGCCCGGGCGGCGAGCACCCGCTCGGCCCGCAGCCGGTTGTAGCGCTGGATCACGATGCACGGCACGTTGGCGACCAACCCGTACGCGATCAGCACGACCCCGGCGGGCCAGGGGTTCCAGAGCAGGAAGAACGGCCCGGCCGCGGCGGCCGACCAGTGGCCGAGCTCGGCCCGGCGGGTCTCGATCACGAAGCGCTCGAGGCCGCCGGCGCGGCCCGGCGGGAGGTGGCGCTTGCTCATGCCGCCGGCGAAGACCGCGCCGGCCTCGGGCACCCGGTCCTTCCAGCGCGGCACCCTGAGCACCCGCCGGTAGAGCCGGTCGGTCTCGAAGCGCCGGCGCCGGTAGAGCCACGCATCGCGCAGTCGCTCGGGCGGCAGGCGGTGCACCGCGTAACCCGTGCCGGCGTGCACGAGCCCCCACACGATCACGTCGACGACGATCGTCAGCGGATCGGAGAGGTGGACGACCCGCACGGTCAACTCGTCCGCGCGCCGACGGCCCGTCCCCGCCACGTGGCGGGCCGGCCGAGCAGCACCCGCACCGACGAGCGGATGAAGAGGGCGACGAACGCGGTCAGGGGCACGACGAAGGCGACGCTGGTCCACCAGCGGAAGGAACCGACCCGTCGGAGGCACCAGCCGAGCTCGGCGGCCACGACCGCCCAGAGGATCGTCGCCGCCACCGGCGCCCGCCCTCCGGTCAGCCAGCGGGCCACGCCCGCGACCCCACCGGCCCCGACCGCAGCACAGGCGGCCACCCACCAGGCGGCGAGCAACGCGGGCAGGCGGGGCGCCCGCCCTGCGCCGAGGCCGAGGTTCTTGGTCCAGCCGTCGACCAGCGCGCGCAAACCGTTCGGGTACATCCGGAACCGCACGGTGTCGCCGCCCCGGGCGCAGCGCACCGGGAGTCCGACGGACGCGTAGCGCCGGGCCAGGTCGATGTCCTCGACCACCGACGCCCGCACCGACGCATGACCACCGGCGAGCGCGTAGTCGCTCCTCGAGGTGAGCAGGCACGGCCCGAAGGCGACCGGCCGGCGGGGCGAGGACCACGGCGCAAAGGCACCGCCTCCCATCATCGACACCAGGTTCGGGAACGCCGACAGCTGCTCGTAGGCGTGCACCGTGTCGTGGTGCGGTTGCACCGAGAGGAGGCCGTCCGGCGCGGCCGCCAGCAGCCGGCCGAGCGCGTCGGGTGCGAGCACCGTGTCGGCGTCGAGGAAGAGCAGGTGCGTGCCGGTCGCGACCATCGCGCCCAGGTGGCAGGCCGACGGCTTGCCGAGCCAGCCCGCCGGCAGCGGCGGCGCGGTGACGACCGCGGCACCGTGGGCGATCGCGACCGCGGCGGTGTCGTCGGTCGAGTCGTCGTCGACGACGAGGATCTCGTGCGGTGCCGGGTCGAGCCGCGCGAGCGAGTCGAGCAGCGCCGGAAGCGTCGCAGCTTCGTCGCGCGCGGGAACGA